>JAZORZ010000021.1:0-26832 GCA_045656885.1 Eubacteriales bacterium | reverse complement strand
CTATTTGTACGGGGTAGATATTCTCACCACCCGTGATGATAACGTCCTTTTTACGGTCGACGAGGAAGATAAATCCGTCCGCGTCTTCCATTGCCATATCTCCGGTCAGGAGCCAATCGCCGTGCAAAATCTCGTCGGTGGCTTCTTGATCCTTGTAATAGCACTTCATAACACCGGGGCCCTTTACACAAAGCTCGCCTACCTCACCGCGCGGAACGATGCTGCCGTTTTCGTCAATGATGCAGACCTGCCAGCCATAGCCCGCCTTGCCGATAGCACCGACCTTTTCGACGTTCTCCACGCCGAGGTGCACGCAACCGGGGCCAATGGACTCGGAAAGGCCGTAGTTGGTATCATACTGATGATTGGGGAATACCTTGAGCCAACGGCGAATGAGAGAGGGCGGCACGGGCTGTGCACCAATGTGCATCAAGCGCCATTGCTCGAGGTCATAATTCTCGAGATTGACATCGCCGCGCTCAATGGCGTCGAGCATATCCTGTGCCCACGGGACGAGCAACCAAACGATGGAGCAACGCTCGTCGGAGGCGGCTTTGAAGATCCACTCGGGGCGTGTGCCCTTGAGGAGTACTGCCTTGCTGCCGCTCATCAAAGAGCCAAACCAGTGCATTTTTGCGCCTGTGTGATAGAGCGGAGGAATGCAAAGGAATACGTCGTTGTGCGTTTGACCGTGGTGGTTGTGTTCCACGCGCGCCGCGTGAATGAGACTGCGGTGTGCGTGAAGGATCGCCTTGGGAAAACCGGTAGTACCCGATGAGAAATAGATGGCGGCATCGTCGCTCTCCTCGATCTGCATCTCGGGTGCTCGGGAATCGCAATAGCCAATCATTTTATCGTAGCTGTCGGCAAAGGACGGGCAATCCTCACCAACGTAGAACATATGCTTGATGTCGGGCAGGCGGTCGCAGATCTGCTCCATACGCCCAACAAATTCGGGGCCGAAAACAAGCATGGAGCAATCTGCCTTTTCGAGGCAGTATTTAATTTCATCGGCAACGTATCGGTAGTTGAGCGGCACAACAATAGCGCCTGCCTTGAGAATACCAAAATAAATGGGCAACCACTCGATGGAGTTCATCAAGAGAATGGCAACCTTATCACCTCTTTGGCATCCGCGCGTCAGGAGCAGGTTAGCAAAGCGGTTGGCCTTTGCATTGAATTCGCCCCAGGTCAAGGAACGGCGGAAGGGCTTGCCGGGCTCTGGCTGCATCAGGGAATAATCCTTCCAGGTCAAACGGCTCTCGGGCTCAAAGCAAGGGTTAATTTCAACGAGTGCCGTTTCATCTCCGTAAAGCGATGCATTTTGATTTAACAAATCGATAATTGTCATGTTTTTCTCCTTTTCGACCAATACAAAAACCGTCCTCTGCGACGCGCGCAGAGGACGGTGAAAAATACCGCGGTACCACCTCTGTTGTTGACTGCTTGAGCCAACCACTTTGTGCGCTGTAACGGGCTGCCCGTTGTATCCTACTGCCCCGAGGGTTCGGTACAAAACTCGCGAAATGTATTCGGCAACCCTTCGTCTCTGTCTCGCACCGCCCGACAGCTCTCTGTGCACTACGTGGTTCCCTACTTGTTTTCGGTCAACATCTTTTATTATTATTGATTATTATAACACTCCAATTTATATTTGTCAAGTAATTTTGTGATAATTCCGTCGGGTTTTGTCACTTTTCTTCTTGACAAACTGCATTCTTTTTCGTATAATATAGTAAGAGTAAAAAACGAACGCTTTTGTTCACAGGTGTGAACGCGAAAGGAACCCAAATATGGAAATGAAAGTTGTAAAATTCGGCGGCTCCTCTCTGGCAGATGCCAACCAATTCCGCCGTGTTGCCGCCATTGTGCAGGCAGACCCCGCACGACGCTACGTTGTTGCCTCTGCCCCCGGCAAGAGATTTAAGGACGACACCAAGGTGACTGACATGCTCTACCACTGCTACGAGCTTGTGCGTCAGGGCAAAAATATTGCAGAGTACTATCAAAAAATTTGCGAACGCTATAACTCTATCATTGCAGACCTCGGTCTTGATTTTGACATTTCGGGTGAATTGGATTACATTCGCAATGCGATCGAGCATTACTCCGGTCAGGACTTTGCCGCAAGCCGCGGTGAGTACCTCAACTCCCTCATTTTGGCAAAATTCCTCAAGTTTGATTTCATTGATGCCGAGTCGGTGATCTACTTCCGCGAGAACGGCACCTTTGACGAGGAAAAGACCAATATGATGATGCGCGAGGAGCTCAAAAAGCATCAGTACGCCGTTATTCCCGGCTTTTACGGTGTTATGCCAAACGGCACCATTAAGACCTTTAGCCGCGGTGGCTCGGACATTACCGGCTCTATCGTTGCACGCGCCGCCGAAGCAGACCTTTATGAGAACTGGACCGATGTTTCGGGCTGTCTGATGGCTGACCCTCGCATCGTTGACAATCCTCTGCCCATCAAGACCATCACCTATCGCGAGCTGCGCGAGCTTTCCTATATGGGCGCATCCGTTTTGCACGAGGATGCTATCTTCCCCGTTCGCTATGCAGGTATTCCGATCAACATTCGCAACACCAATGATCCCACCGCTCCCGGTACGATGATCGTTTCCGCCACCTCGGAATACGACGGCGCACATATCATTACCGGTGTTGCAGGCAGACGCGGCTTCTCGGTTATCAACATTGAAAAGGATATGATGAACGGCGAGATCGGCTTTGGTCGCCGCGTGCTCGACGTGCTTGAGGATAATGACATTTCCTTTGAGCATCTGCCCTCGGGTGTTGACACCATGAGTATTGTTGTTTCTACCGCTTGCATTAAGGATGAGTTCAAGCGCGAACGAATCCTCACCTCTATCAACAAGCGCGTTCATCCCGATAGCATCGTTATCGAGGACGGTCTTGCACTCCTTGCAGTTGTAGGTCGCGGCATGGTAAAAGCCAAGGGTACCGCTGCTCGCGTGTTCATGGCGATCTCTAACGCAGGCATCAATATTCGCATGATCGACCAGGGCTCCAGTGAGCTTAATATCATCATCGGTGTTGAGGAACACGACCTCGAAAAAGCGTTGACCGCTATTTATAATGAGTTTGTGAAGTAAGAATAACGGATTTTGTGGGGGAAACTTCTTGAAAGAAGTTTCCCCCACACCCCTTTCAAGAACTCTCGAACAAAAATTATCCGAATAGAGTCGTCAGTCCACATAAAGACGGGCGACGCGAGGTAAAACCTCGCTTTTGCTGCCGCAAGCGGCTAGGTAGCGGAGCGGCGCGAACGCAATGAATGACAGTCCAGTGGACTGTCAGAACGTCAAGTTGCCGCAGGCAACTTTTGTGACACGAGCCGCAGCGAGACCCTCCAAGACCCTATCCGCTAAGAAAGTTGTTTTCCTCTCGCCCAGCGTGCGAGTCAGCTGTAAAAATGCGTTGTTGATTTTCTCTCTTTTCGGTGTTATAATAGAGTCACAAAGGCCTTGAGTTTACAAAAAAGAGGTATGATTATGGAAATTGGAAACAAAATTAAGCAACTGCGCTATAAAGCAGGCATGACACAGGAGCAACTCGCAGGAGAGCTCGGCATTAGCGCGCAATCGGTTTCTAAATGGGAGACCGCCACTACAATGCCCGATATTTCGCTTTTGCCCACTCTGGCAACCGCACTCGGTGTAACGATTGACGAATTGTTTGACCTGACCGTTGACCAAAAGCTTGCACGCATTGAGAAACGCTTGGATATTGAAGAAGAATTTACAAACGACATTTTCTACGAATACGAAGCATTCCTCAAAAACCAAATTGACGAGGGCGCAGACAAACGGAAAGCTTTGAGTCTTTTGGCGCATCTGTATCACCACCGTATGCTCTCCGACTCCCGAAAGGTGAGCAAATATGCGCGAGAGGCGATTATGCTTGCTCCTGAGATTAAGGAATGCCAATGGCTCTTGCAAAAAGCCGAGGGCGCCGTTGCCTGGGATTGGAATATTAACAACCGCACAGCGGTGATTGATTTTTACAAGCGTGTGATTGAGAGCGACAACGTCACCCCCAAAACACCCCTGCCCTATTATGAGGTGATGGACAATCTCATTGCCGAGCACCGCACCAAAGAGGCGCGTGAGTATTTTGAAGTCTACAAAACGCTCCCTGCCCACAAGCCCGCGTTAATACCCGTTTATGAGGCGACTCTTGCCTTGGCGGAATTTGATGTTGCGAAAGCCGATGCCATTATGGCAAATGCCGAAAAGCAATTTGGCACAAACTGCGACTTTGTTTTTGAATACGCGCAATACCACGCTCGCAAGTGCGAATACAAGGAAGCCATCGATTGCTATGAGCGCGCTTGGGAAATGGAGAAAAAGCCGCGCTTTACCGATGCTCTGCACGGCATTGCCATCATCTACGAAATTTTAGGTGACACCGCAAAAGCGATCCAAACCTATGACAGAATGATTGCTTGCTGCAAGGACGAATGGGGCTACCGCGACGAGGACGCCGCAATCATTGAAATAGAGCGCGATAAAAAAAGATTGATGAAATAAGCAAGAACGCGGAAGCCGTGGCTTCCGCGTTCTTGTTTATTATTGGATTTCATTCAGCAACATTGTCAGAGCGTAATATGCCACCGCATTTCGTACCTGCGTACGAGTAGCATTTTCCACGCAGATGCGCTCGCTGTGCACGCTGTTGGGTGTTGCAATTCCGATATAAACGGTGCCCGTGGGGTCCTTTTCGGTGCCGCCGCCGGGGCCTGCATATCCCGTTGCCGAAAGTGCATAATCAGTGCCGAACATCTCACGCGCACGTTCTGCCATTGCCTCGGCACACGCATAGCTGACCTCGGTGTGCTCTTCGATGATTTTGACATCTACTCCGAGAACGTCGGTTTTGATGCGGTTGGTGTAGGTCACCATTCCGCCGGCGATTACCGCGGAACTACCCGCAATATCGGTCACACTCTTTGCAATCAGTCCGCCCGTGCAGGATTCTGCTGTGGCTACGGTCATTTGTTTTTCTTTCAAAGCTTTCACCGCCAGCGCAGAGAGGCGACGAAGCTGTGCACTTGAAACGATAGAAATTTTCATACCGTTACTTCCCTTTTGTTATTCGAGTTCAAATGCGCCCATGTAGAGCTGATAGTACTGTCCGCGATCGGCAATGAGCTTTTCGTGGTTGCCGCGTTCAATGATGCGGCCGTGGTCAAGCACCATAATCACATCGGAGTTACGAACGGTAGAAAGACGGTGCGCGATAACAAACACCGTTCTGCCCTTCATCAGGGCATCCATTCCCTTTTGCACGATCGCCTCGGTGCGGGTGTCGATAGAGGAGGTTGCCTCGTCGAGGATCATAACGGGGGGATCGGCAACTGCTGCGCGCGCAATGGAAATGAGCTGTCTCTGTCCTTGCGAAAGGTTAGAGCCGTTGTTGGTCAATTCGGTGTTGTAGCCCTCGGGCAGACGAGTAATGAAATCGTGCGCGCCCGCAAGCTTTGCGGCTTCAATGCACTCCTCATCGGTGGCATCAAGCTTTCCGTAACGAATGTTATCGATAACTGTGCCCGTAAAGAGGTTAGTATCCTGCAAAACGATGCCGAGAGAGCGGCGCAGATCGGACTTTTTGATCTTGTTGATATTGATGCCGTCGTAGCGAATCTTACCGTCGGCGATATCGTAGAAGCGATTGATGAGGTTGGTAATGGTGGTCTTACCCGCACCCGTAGCGCCAACAAAGGCAACCTTTTGACCGGGCTCGGCAAATACGCTGACATCGTGAAGAACGGGCTTACCCTCTTCGTAGGCAAAGTCTACGTTTGCCATACGCACGTCACCGCGTACCTGCGTGTAGGTAACAGTTCCGTCGCCGTGAGGATGCTTCCAAGCCCAAACACCGGTGTGATGATCTGCTTCGCAAATGGTTCCGTCGGCAAGAATCTCAGCATCAACAAGCGTTACGTAGCCGTCATCTACCTCGGGTTCGGAATCCATCAGGGTGAATACGCGCTCCGCACCCGCCATTGCCATAACAACAGAGTTGATCTGCTGCGACACTTGGTTGATATTACCCGTGAACTGCTTTGCCATGGAAAGGAAGGATACAATGATACCCGCATCGATAGCAACCAATCCGATGAATAAACTTTGAATACTCGGGTTTGGAATGCCGCTGACGAGGAACAAGCAGCCAACCATAGCCAAAATAACGTAAAGCACGTTACCGATGTTCATAATAATGGGGCCAAGCATATTGGCACACGCATTTGCGCGGTACCCAACCTCAAAGAGTTCGTTGTTGATTTCGTCAAAGTCCTTTTGGCTGGTTTCCTCATGGCAGAAGACCTTAACGACCTTTTGGCCGCTCATCATTTCCTGAACGTAGCCCTCACTCTTACCTACCGTTTTTTGCAAAGCGATAAAGAAGCGTGCGGAGTTGCCGCCAAAGAATTTGGTTACAGTGATCATCAGGAACACGCCCAAAACAAGAATGAGCGTGAGATACAAGCTGTAATACAGCATAATGAAGAACACACTGATAACGATGACGCTTGCGCGGATGAGTGTGGGAATGGACTGCCCCACAAGCTGACGCAGCGTATCAATATCGTTGGTGTAACGGCTCATAATATCGCCGTGCTTGTTGGTATCAAAATACTTGATGGGCAAATTCTGCATTTTTGCAAAAAGTGCCTTACGCATCTTGCTCAAAAAGTTTTGCGTGATTACTGCCATCAACTGTGTTTCAAGCGTAATGGCAACGATAGATAGTACGTAGAAGCCAAGAAGCACCAAAACCTTGGGGACGATATCATGCTTTGCAACGTCCCATGTAGCGCCGCTTTCCACAGCAGCTAAAATAGCGTTGGTAACCTTTTCGAGAAAGATTGCGGGGATTGCCGAGGTGATGGCGCAAAAAATGATGCAGACAATAGATACGGGAAGCAGAACGGGATAGAAGTCAAACAGCATTTTGAAAAGACGCTTGAGCATTCCCACATTCAGCTTACGCTTGGGGGGACGCATCATAGAGTGCGGATTTGCACTCTTGGGGGCTTTGGAGGGATTAAGCTTCTTCATTTTCGTCACCTCCGTTCGTTTGTTGCTCGTATACCTCGCGATAAATTTCGCTGGTCTTGAGCAATTCTTCATGCGTTCCGCGGTTGGCAATCTTGCCGTTTTCCATAACCAAAATCAGGTCGGCATCCTGTACCGAAGAGATACGTTGTGCAATGATGATCTTTGTTGTGGTGGGAATGTAGGACTTAAAGCCCGCACGAATGAAAGCATCGGTTTTGGTATCTACTGCGCTGGTAGAGTCATCGAGAATCAGGATCTTGGGTTTCTTCAGGAGCGCACGGGCAATGCAAAGGCGTTGCTTTTGTCCGCCCGAGACGTTGGTGCCTCCCTGCTCTATCATACTGTCGTATCCGTCGGGGAAGGAGCGTACAAACTCGTCTGCCTGTGCTAAGCGGCAAGCTTCCTCAATCTCCTCATCGGTTGCATCGGGGTTGCCCCAGCGCAGATTTTCTTTAATAGTGCCTGCAAACAGCAGATTCTTTTGCAGAACAACAGCAACGCTGTTGCGCAAGCTCTCTATCGAGTAGTCGCGCACGTCAACGCCGCCAACCTTAACAGAGCCCTCGGTAACGTCATACAGACGCGGAATGAGCTGAATAAGCGTCGATTTACTCGAGCCCGTACCGCCGATGATACCAACGGTCATGCCCGAATCAATATGCAGGTCGATGTCACAGAGCGCAAACTTTTGCGCCTGCGCGGAGTATTTGAAGTTGACGCCCTCAAAGTCGATGGAACCGTCCTTGACCTCGGTTACGGGATTTTCGGGATCGTGCATATCGGGCTCTTCGTCAAGCACCTCGCACACACGCTTTGCCGCCTGTGCGGAAATGGTAAGCATGACGTAGATCATGGAAAGCATCATTAAGGACATCAAAATCTGCACGCCGTAGGTCAGGAGTGCGGAAATTTGACCGATCTTGACACCGCCAATGCCATTGATGGCCATAAACGAGCCAAGAAGCAGAACGACTGCCATATTGAAATACATGCAGAAGTTCATCAGGGGAGTGTTGAGTGCTACGATGCGCTCGGCGCGGGTAAAGTCCTCACAAATGGAGTCTGCTGCGGTGGCAAACTTCTCTTTTTCGTATTCTTCGCGCGAAAATCCTTTAACAACACGCATACCGCGCACGTTTTCTTCGATGGATTCGTTGAGTCGGTCGTATTTTTTGAATACGCGCTGGAATGCGGGCATTGCCTTGCGGCTGACCAAGTACAGGCCACCGCCGAGAATGGGAATGACCACCACAAAGGTGACTGCCATCCAACCTCCCATATATGCCGACATCGCAATGGAAAAAATCAGCATCAAGGGGCTGCGTACCGCCGTGCGAATAATCATCATAAACGCCATTTGCACGTGTTGAACATCGGTGGTAATACGTGTTACCAGAGATGCCGACGAGAATTTGTCAATGTTACCAAAGCTGAAGGATTGAATTTTGGCAAAAATATCGTGGCGCAAATTTTTGGAAAAGCCCGCCGACGCACGCGCCGACGTAAATCCCGCAAGTCCTCCACAGGTCAGGGACGCCAAAGCCATCAGCGCCAAAACGCCGCCGACTGCCAGAATGTAGCCCATATCAAGATCCTTGCCTTGTTCTTGAATTTTGTTGATCAAATATTCGGCGGTTACAAAGGGGATCAGCGTTTCGATGATCGCTTCACCCACCATCAGGATCAGCGTCAGGATCGCTTCACGCTTATATTCCCGCACACATTTTGCAAGTTTTTTCAGCATAACTCCTAAAAAATTCCTTTCCCCAATATAATTATAATTTCATAATATAATATTATAGCACAGCAAAAGGGCAAAGTCAACCGAGATTACAAAAAAACACAAAAAACAAAAACGAAGAAACAAAAAAGCTCCTCGCCTGAGCGAAGAGCTTTTTTGCTGCGAAATTGATTATTTCATATGAACATCAAGCTGCGGGAAGGGGATTTCAATGCCTTCTGCTTCAAGTCTTTTGTGAATGGACTCGAGAACATCGAAGTTAACCTGCCAATAGTTGGCAGTCTCCGTCCACAAGCGGAGAACAAAGGTCAAGGAGCTGTCGCCCTGTGTTGTAAGACGGCAGAAGGGTGCGGGATCCTGCAGTACCAATTCGTGCTTGCTTCCCTCTTCGAGAAGAATCGCCTTTACACGGTCGATATCGCTGCCATATGCAACACCAATGTTCAGATCCACGCGGCGCGTGCCGTTAACGGAATAGTTGACAACGGAGTTGCTCATAATGCTGCCGTTGGGAACGGTAACACTCTTGTTGTCGGGCGTTTTGAGGAAGGTGTAGAAAACGTCGATATCATCAACCGTTCCCGAAAAACCGCCCACCTCAATGTAGTCACCAACGCGGAAGGGGTGGAAGAGCAAAATCATAATGCCGCCCGCAAAGTTGCTCAAAGCTCCTTGCAATGCAAGACCGATAGCAACACCGGCAGATGCAATTGCGGCAATCACCGATGCCATCGGCACGCCCATGATGGCGATGATGGTAACGGCGAGAATAATGTATAAAACGACGTTGACAAAGTTTGCCAAGAAGTGTGCCACGGTGGGCTCCATCTTTTTAGATGCTTTGCCTGTGCGCAGAGACTTAACAATCGCCTTGATGATGAGTCGGCAAACAATGAAGATAGCAATTGAGATCAAAAGCTTGAGTCCAACATCCTGCAAAATGGGAATGATCCAGTTCAAAAATTGTTCCATAAAAAACCTCCTGCTTTTTGTTTTATATCATAAAGCAAATCTGCAGTGACGGGCACTGCCCCTTTGCCGTTATGCCAAAAAAACGCCCTCAATAAAAATTTTAAGGCCAATAATGATCAAAATAGAACCGCCAAAGACAGATGCCTTGCCTGCCAGCTTTGTGCCAAAGGTCTTGCCCAAAAACAAGCCGATAAGGCAAAGAATAAAGGTAACGATGGCGATAACAAGACCGCAAACAAGTGCCATGAGCCAATCATACTCGGCAATGGTAAAACCGACCGAAAGCGCGTCGATCGAGGTTGCAATCCCCTGCACAAGCAGCGCGGAAAGCCCGATAGAGTTGCATCCGCAATCCTCGTCTCCCTTGCAGGCAATGCCCTCATACAGCATCTTGCCGCCGATAAAGCCAAGGAGTGCCAGCGCGATCCAAGGAATAAGCTTGCCAAACACTTGGAAATACTGCATCACGGTATGTACGCAGACCCAACCGATCATCGGCATTGCAAACTGAAAGAAGGAAAAGATACCTGCCACGCCGCACATTTTACGCACGCGCATACAGGGCTCATTCAATCCGTTTGCAAGGGATACCGAAAAAGCATCCATCGCAAGTCCTGCACCAAGCCCGATGCTCATCAAAAAAAATCCAAAATCCATAAAAATGCTCCGTTTTTCGTTTTCGCTTTATTATACCACAAAGCTATCTTTTTGTCAATGTATATTTTTTTGTTGCATTTTTGAAAAAAGTGTGCTACAATAAAGAAAAAGCAAAAAGGAGGGGGCTACATGGTTTGCCGTCAATGTCCGCGAGAATGTCACATCGACCGCCAAGGGGAGCACTACGGCTTTTGCGCCTCTCCCGATGAATTTTTGATTGCTCGCGTAGGGCCTCACGCATGGGAAGAACCACCCATTAGCGGCTCGCGCGGCTCGGGCACCATCTTTTTTGGCGGCTGCAATCTGCGTTGCGTATTTTGCCAAAACCGCGCCATCAGTCACGGCGGCGTGGGGCGAAAAATGGATGACGATGCCCTCCTTGACGCAATGCTGCGCTTGCAGGATGCGGGGGTGCATAACATCAATCTCGTCACCCCCTCGCACTATACTTTGCAGCTTGCCCGTCTTTTGGAACGCGCAAAACCGCTTTTGCACATTCCCGTAGTGTGGAACAGCAGTGCTTATGAAAGCGTTGACTCCTTGCGCGCCTTGGAAGGACTCGTTGACGTTTATCTGCCCGACGTAAAATATTTTTCGTCTGCAGTGTCTGCAGCTTACTCCTCAGCACCCGATTATTACGCGGTAGCCGTTCGCGCCCTTAGCGAAATGCTCCGCCAAGTGGGAGATGCGCGCCTCTATTCGGAGGACGGCATTCTTTTACGCGGTGTGATCGTTCGACACCTCATTTTGCCCGGCTGCCGTGCGGATTCCATCGATATGCTCGAATCCCTCGCCAAAAAATTCGGCACCGATGCATTTCTCCTCTCGCTTATGGGACAGTACACCCCCGACTTCTCGGAGGATGCTCCCTACCCTAACCTGCACCGCCGCCTCACCTCCTTTGAGTACCAATCGGTTCAAAAGCACGCCACCGCCCTCGGCTTTGACGGCTTTTCGCAGGATTTGACTTCTGCTACAAGTAAATATACACCTGATTTTTAGGGGGACGCGATTTTGTGGGGGAAACTTCTTGAGAGAAGTTTCCCCCACACCCCCTTCAAGAACCTTCGCACAAAAATGTATAAAAGTAATTCGACAGTTCACGGACAGACGGTCGGTGCGAGCGCATCGCTCGCTTTTGCTCTTGCGAGCCAGTAGAGACCACTAACCCTACCCGACTCAGAAAGTTGTTTTCCATCGCAGAAGAGACCATTTGTTGCCCGCACAAAAGGGATAGCACGGTGCTATCCCTTTTGTGTTGTTACTGTTTTTGTGTATAAAGTTTACCGGGTTCCAATTCGTCGCCAAAAAGCTCGGAAACGGTAACCACGTTAAATCCCATTTCATGCAGGCGTGCCAAAAGAATGACTGTCGCCTCGTATGTATTGTTGTAGATGTCGTGCATGAGAATGATGTCGCCGTCCTGAATGTTTGCCAGCGCATTGTTAACGATGGTCTCGATACTCTCGGCATCTCCCGCAGGAGAACGGAGCTGCCAATCAAGCGTATCAACGCTCCAATTGATAACCGCAAATTCACTTTCGGCAATGCGCGCATTGGAAATAGAACCGCCGACAGGTCTCATCATACGCACCTGATACCCGGGAATCAGATTTTGGATCGCTTGCAGCGTTTGATAAATCTCAAAGTCATAGGTTTCATTCGAGCAGGTCGCATAATTGGCTTGGTGGCTGTAGCCGTGAATACCAATCTCGTTGCCATTCTCTACTGCATAAACCATAGCATCTCCGCCGTAGTCCTCTCCGTAGGAGTGGTCGGTGCGGTTGCCCACCACAAAGAAGGTGGCGTGGTAGCCGTATTTATTGAGCTCGTCCACAATGGGTCTTGTGGTAATGCTGGAAGGACCGTCGTCATAGGTCAGCGCAACGCGCGGACGGGTATCGACAACGGGAGTGGGCGGTTGTGTACCCTCCTCGCTTGAGGTTTCGGGCTGTGTGCGGTGGCTTTCTGCCTGAAGGCAGCCCGCACTCAAGGCGCAGGTAAACACCAAGAGCAAGCACATGACGGTTCTGAAAAGGTTGAGTTTGTGAAAAAGCATAGAAATCCTTTCTTTTAATAAAACAAGGTGGGGTTAATCGTCATCTTGGCGAATGGGCTCGATGCGGTAAAAATCGAGCACGGGAATCAAAATAAGCGCGGTAAGTCCGGCGTTAAATCCGCCGTTGTAAAGAACAAAGCCGCCGTGCATCGCCGCCGTTGACGTGCAAATAATGGCACTGACAAGTCCTGCAACAATTCCCCACTTCCAACCGTATTTGCCTGCAATGGGGCAAAGACCGGTTGCAAATGCAAGACCGTTGATGTATGCCTGTGTGGAGAGTGTCCACGGAATATCCAACGCGCACGCGGCACAAATGCCACAGGTGAGTGCGAACAGGATCGCATAGCCCAAGGCGATAGGAGCTACGTTTTTGGGATGCTGGCCGTCGGCAGAAAAAGTCAGGGCGGCAAAAGCAACGCCGACCGTGGGGCCTGTAAAGCCAACACCCTCGGGTAAAAACGGAAAGATAACGGGGAGTAAGAACACCAAGTTGAGGTATGCCAAAATGCAAAAGCCGTAAACGCCAAAATTGATAAAGCAAACAGGCATGCCAAATTTATCGGCAAAGTCCATACCGTATCCCGTGCACTTGAGAAGCTTTCTGTAATTGCGGAAGGAACACCCGTTGAGCAAAAAGCCCAAAACCTCACAAAGGGTAAAGAGGATAATAAAAAACACGTTCATAAATCCCCAATAGATGTGTCCAATGCTCTCGTAATAGTGAGCATTTTCCGCTTCCTTTGCCGCCGCGGGCTCAATGCCGAGCGTTTTATAAAGGAAGCAATACACAAAAATGCCGAACATTCCAAGTGCCAAACCTGCTTTATACATATTGTAGCCGCGGTGCATGGCGGTAGTTCCCGGCAAAAGCGCGGGAACGAGAAAGCCCGAGCCAAAGCCGAACAGGACAGACATAACGATGCCAACGATATTCACGTTCACTCCTGCCAGATTGACATAGATGCCCAGTGGATAACAGAACAGAAAATCGCTGATAAAAGGGGCAAGCGCCGTTGCAAACATTGCCACGTGCAGGTTTTTGCGCAAGGGGTTGTGCGTAATGAAGCAATAAAGGATGACCCCGATAAAGGGCGGCCACATATTGATCAGGTTCAAGCCGTAAAAACAATGTGCAATGACAAGAATGTACGCCGCAAAGGTGGTGGACGATGCGCGTGTACGGCAGATGAGGATAAGCAGGTTGCAGGACAGACCGCAAAGACCTGCATTGAGCAGTGTGCTGGAAAGACAACCCACCGCAAAATAGTCTGTAACAAGCTTTGAAGGGCTTGTGCAAATGCGGCAAAAGTTTTGCCACAGCGTTTGCACATCGGTATGCGTCAGCTTCATTGCAACGGGAACCGCGGCAAGGAAGGAGATGCTCAAAAAAAGCGTAAAGAGAGAAAAGGCAACGCCATTCTGTTTGGCACGTTCCCCCATTAAAATATCCTGCTCTTGTTGCTTAATTCTCATAATACCCCTTTTTGGGAGAGGAGCATGTTATGCTCCTCTCAATCTTTGTTGTTTTGTTTCTTATTTGCCTGCAACGCTCATATCGCGCACAAGCACATCAGGAGAGCCGAATACGGTTCTGCCCGGAATGCCCCAACGAACCTCGTTACCCAAGGAATCGATGTTCTTGATGAGTTCAAAGAAATTGCCTGCAATGGTAAAGGATTTAACGGGCTCGGCAAGCTTGCCGTCACGGATCATAAAGCCCGCACTCTCAATGGAGAAGTCACCGGTTACAGCATTGGCACCCGCGTGGAAGCCCTTGCACTCGGTGATATAAATGCCCTCGCCTGCTTTGGAAAGCAGCGTGTCGAGGTCGCAGTCACCTGCCATCAGTCCAAAGTTATAGGGAGCAATGGAAACGGGAGACGCATAGCTTCCCTTTTGACCGTTACCCGTAGAGGTAACGCCTGCCTTTTTAGCGGTTGTCAGGTCGTAAAGCATTGTCTTGAGAACGCCGTTCTCAACAACGGCACGGCGCGCGGTCGCAACGCCTTCACCGTCGAAGGGAGTTTTTACGGGAGAGCCCTCACGCATCGGGTCGTCAACGATATTGACAAAGGATGCAGCGATCTGTTCGCCCTCTTTGCCTGCCAAAAGCGACAGACCGAGCTGTGCACTCTTTGCCGAGAATGCAGAGGAGAAAACAGAGAGGAAGCTGCGGAACTGTCTGCCATCGAACACGATGTTGTACTTGCCCGAGGGAGCAACCGATGCGCCCATTTTATCAAGTGCCTTGCGAACGGCGATAGCGGCGGTTTCCTTTACGTCCTCAAAGGTTTCGCCAACGGCAAAATCAAATGCCTCCTGTGCCTCCTCACCATCGCGAACAACGGCAGCAGCATAGGCACCGCTCATACCCGTACGGTTGGAAAGAGACAAGCCGTGAGAGTTGTAGAGACGAACCTCTCCCACGCTGGACATAGCCACAGACTGTGTGCCATCGCCTACCTTGTCGCTTTGCGCGTAGGTCTCCTTTTGCAAACGGAGAGCGGTGTCGCGAATGGTAACTGCATCGGTGAGCTTGAGGTCGCCTGCATCAATTTTGGCATATTCGGGAGAACCCTCAAAGATGAATACCTCATCATCGTTGTCGATGCAAGCCGCGTTTGCAACTGCATTTTTGACGAGCTCCTGCATAACGTCCTCGGTTAAAAGCTCGCTGGATGCGTAGCCCATTTTGCCGTCAACAATGCAACGGAAGCAGATGCCGCCGCTGACACTCGATGCAAATGCGCTGATATCGTCCTTCAGGGTTTCGGCACTGATGCTCTCGCCTACCTGATAATAAATTTCATATTGCTCGATGCCTGCCTCGGTTGCGGCGGCGATGAGCGCGTTTTTCATTTGTTCAAAAATCATTTTAACGACCTCCTACTGTGATGGAAGAAACACGAATGAGGGGCTGGCCTACATCGGTGGGAACGCTACCGCTGGAGGAACCGCACATGCCCTGTGCACGCTCAAGGTTTTGTCCTACCATATCGATATTTTGCAGGATCTCAGAGCCCGTACCAACAAGAGATGCACCGCGAACCGGCTCGCAGATCTTGCCGTTCTTCACAAGATAACCCTCGGCTACCGAGAAGTTGAATGCACCGGTGAGGGGGTTGACCGAGCCGCCACCCATCTTTTTGCAGTACAAGCCGTTCTCGATAGATGCAATGATATCCTCGTTTTTGTCGGGGCCGTTATCAATGTAGGTGTTGGTCATACGGGAGGTGGGCTCGTACTCGTAGCTTTGACGGCGGGAGTTTCCTGTCATAGCACAGCCCATGCGGCGCGCGCCGAGACGGTCGACCATATAGCTCTTGAGAATACCGTTCTCAATGAGAATATTCTTTTGGGTGGGATGTCCTTCGTCATCGATGTTGACAGAGCCCCACGCACTCGGAATGGTGCCGTCGTCGATTGCCGTTACCTTGGGGTTAGCGATCTGCTGACCGAGCTTGCCCGCCATTTGCGATGCACCGATAGCAACCGAGGTCGCCTCAAGCGAGTGTCCGCATGCCTCGTGGAAGATAACGCCGCCAAATCCGTTTTCAATGGCAACGGTCATGGTTCCTGCGGGACAGTAGTCTGCCCCCAGGTTTACCATTGCCTGACGAGCCGCCTCGCGGCCGATGTCCACGGGGTTTACGAGGTCGAAAAATTCAAGACCCATTCCGCCGCCGGGGCCGTTGAAGCCCGATTGGTTAACGCCTGCAGCACTTGCAACGGCGCTGACTGCCATGCGGGTGCGAATGTGGCGGTCGGTGGTGTAGAGCCCTTCGGTATTAGCAACAAGAATGGTGTGGTCAACGCCCAGCAAAGAGCCGCTGACCTGTGAGATCGCCTCGTCATACTCCTTTGCGGCAAAGCAGCCGGCGCGGAGCAGGTCGGCGCGAACGCGCGCGTCAACACTCGAGGGAATGACCTTTGCGGGATGAATGTTGGGGAACATACGCTCGCTCAAAATGATCTTCTCAACCGCACGGAGATCACCCGTAGCGGCGGCTACCGAGCGCGCACATTTGAGAAGTCCCGCACGAGACGTGTCGGAAGTAGATGCGAATACGGTTTTTGTTCCAAGAAAAGCGCGAATGCCCACGCCGGATACTAAGTTGTCGGTTACACGGTCGATCTTTCCGTCAACCATGCTGATGCTGTTGTTTCGGGTGATCTCGCCATAGAGCTCTACAAAGTCAGCTCCACCGCTCATCGCGAGGGCGAGTACCTCTTCTGCCAATGCTTTTGCAATCATTGTTGTTTTCTCCTTACTCAAAAATATTTCAATTGTTGTTTTCTTTGTCAATTAGGGGGATGAGGTCTGTGAGAGTGTCACAAACCTGCCACAGCAGAGCACGCAACTCCTCGGTGCAGGGATGTAGGTCGGGAACCATAACGGTGAACATTTTTGCCGCGTGCCCTGCGCGGACACCGTTGGGAGAATCCTCAACCACCACGCAATGCGCGGGAGCAACGCCCAGTCGCTCGGCGGCAATGAGAAAGACCTCGGGATGCGGTTTACCGTGCGTGACGCTCTCACCCGTCAAAACAACGTCAAAAACGCCCTCAAGCTCCGACATTTGCAAATACTGTGCAACCGTTTTTTGACCTGATGAGGTGACAAGCGCAATTTTGATGCCGCGCTTTTTCATTTCGTCAAAAATTTCGGGCGCACCTGACTTGAAAGGCAAAATGCCGCACGCCATCTCCTCGTCAACGCATTCGAGCCAACGCCCCCACAAAGCTTCAAAGGGAGCATCTGCACCGTAGGTGCGATAAACAAAGGCGGTCATATCAGTCTGATTCAAGCCGCATACGCGATGCAAAAAAAGATCGATGTCCTCGTCAAATCCCACGTCCTTGGCGGCGCGGAACCAGCAACGGCGATAGATCGCCTCGGTGTCGAACACCGTTCCGTCCATATCGAATAAAACTGCTTTTATCATCCTATGCCTCCAAGTTTTGCTATTATTATCATTGTACCACAAAATTTGTCAAAAAACAATGATAGATTTTATATTTTATTAAGTTTTTTGTGTCTGGAATTAAAAAAATGAAAAAGCGGGAGGGGGGGACCCCTCCCCTACTATCAACAATTTGTAGGGGAGGCGTTTCGCCTCCCGAAAGCAAACCATTACCCATAACAAAGAACGCCCCGCACAAAGCGGGGCTTTTCGATCATTTCCATTCTCCCATCGATTCTTTTTTCTCTTGCTCACGGCGTTCTGCCTCTTCTTTGTTAAAACGGTCTTTTATGGCATCTTTGTTTTTGATGCGATAGGCGAACAAGCCCACGGCAAACGCCAAAGCGTAGATAATAAAAGGCAACAAAACCTTGACGGCAGACGGAAAGAAAAAGATAAACGGAATCATCAAAGGAATCGCGGCGTGCAGTGTTGTTGATGCGAAATCGGTCATACCGTTTTCTTCTTCTGCGGTAAAGGGTGAACCATAAGCGGTTCTAAAACCGTTCTCTGTTTTTACTTTTTTGGACAAAGCGGCTTGGAATAACATTAATGCAATGAAAACAAGCGGCAAAATCGATAGAGCCGATATGTTTATACTTTTATGAAAAGCAAGAATGGCAATCATGTTGGCAGCAATTGCAATCAAATAATAGATGCGCATGGTTAATTCTCCGTTTCTCTTAACATACGGCAAAATCCTTTGTTGCCGCAATGCGGACATTTGAAAACTCGATCATCATTTACGTGAAGTGAAATTGCCGCTTTCCACCATTTGGGATAAAACGCTCCATTACATTTTGGGCAGATGTATTTTTTAGATGCGATATATTTACCCGCCCATACAAAGACAATGAGTGAAAACACCGTCACAGGGATTGCAATCACCCACCACGAAACCTCATAATGCTTGTCAAACCAATTCACTTGGCAGGACGTTAATAAAACCAACACCAAGCACAGCAAAACAACTGAAACAAATGTTTTTCTCACACTTTTCTCCTTTCTGCGGTATCATAATAACCAAGCCACAAGCCGTCGATCTTTTCATTGTAAATCACGAGGGTTATCAAAAGCCCCGCCTTGGTATATCTTGCACGAAAGCGATGAATTTGATTATATTCCCCGCCTATCTCCTCGCCATCAAAGCACACAAATTCACCAAGAGGCAACAAGGTGTCGGCGCGCACGGCGGTATAAACCTGTTGCGGCATATATTGCAAAAGCCGCGGACTGATGTGCTCGTAAAGAGCATCGTGTTCACCGTTCACAATAGCGAGAGCGCACTTTTTAGAAATCGCACTCTGCTCGGTGACAATCTTTGTATCCGCTTCTTTTTGGAAAACATCTTGCCCTGCTTCTATACGAGAAAGCACACCATTTAAGCGTTCCAGTTCTTGCAGATTGGAATGAACCGATGCATATATTTCAACACGTTTTGCGAGAACTGCCTCGCGCAAATCAATGTGATTTGCCAAGAGCTGCGAGATAGCTTGCAATGAAAGCCCCATTTTGCGCAAGGATAGCACATTGATAATTTGTGCGAGCTGTTGCTCGGTGTAGCGACGGCGGTGTGAAAGCCCCTCGGTTGTGCTTTGTATCAATCCCTTTTCTTCATAAAACCGAAGTGTTCGCGAGGTCGTTCCAAGCATATTACAGACTTCGGTTATATCCCAAAGATGCTTTTGGCTCATTCCATCACCCCCTCTTAATTATATCATACCACTTGACGTTGCGTCAATGTCAAGTATAAATTTCTTTTTTAGAGGTGTAATTATCGATTTATTTTGTAGAGGACCGCCGAGGACGTCGGTCCCTACAATGGGAAACATAAATTCCGTAGGGACCGGCGCCCTCAACGGTCCGCACAACCATCAAACAACTCTCTTAGTTGGCAGGGTTGGTGGTCCCTGCCAACTTGCGGTAGCAAAAGCACACCCACATGGTGTGCGCCGACTGTCTATCCGTGTGTTAGGACTTTCCTTTTTGACCTTTTGTGCGAAAGTTTTTGAAAGGGGTGTGGGGAAAACTTTTTTCAAAAAGTTTTCCCCACAATCCTTACATAAGTTCTATTAACTTTTCAATCGTTTTCCAAAACACCTCTACCGACAAAAGGTTGAGGCGTTCGTCGGGCGTATGGACGTCGCGCATATCGGGGCCGACGGAGATGACGTCAAGACCGGGAAGCTTGGAGGCGATGATGCCGCACTCAAGACCTGCGTGGATAACGTCAACGATGGCATCCTTGCCGGTCGCCTCGCGGTAGGCACGCGCGTAGAGGTCGCGCAAGGGAGATACGGGCGCGTAGTCCCAACCGGGATAGCGGCTGTAATGCTTGGTTACACAACCCGTGATGCGTGCAAGGGTGTCAAGCTCGTCGATGGAAGCATCCAAGCGACTCTCGATTGCCGAGCGAGAGGAGAACACGAATTCGACCTCGTCCCCCGTGGTGGTGATAACGCCAAGGTTGCGCGACCACTCGGGGAGCGTTTTGATGTTGTAGTTCATTTCCTTAACACCGTTGTCAACGGTGGCAAGAATGGCAATCAACTGTGCCGTGTCTGTGACCGAGAACATTGTTGCAGGCGCTTGGGTGGGGGTGACGGTGATGAAAAAGCCCTTGTCATCGTTTGCCACCTCGGCGGAAATTTCGGCGGCGGTCGCCTGCAAAAGCGCGGTGGTCTTTTGGGCATCGGCAGTAGCGATAACCGCTTGGCAAATGCTCGGAATGGCATTATCCTTGGAACCACCGTTGAGAGAAACAAGATGTGCCTCACCCTCGTTTTTTTGCCACTTGGCAAGCAGACGTCCCATCAACTTGTTGGCATTGGCGCGACCGGAGCAAATATCCACACCCGAGTGTCCGCCAAAAAGACCTTGCAAGGAAACTGTCAGGCACTCCCCTGCAAAGGGAACGGCCTCGCACTGTTTGGTCAAGGTGGAGCGCAAGCCGCCCGCGCATCCCGCGGTGATGATGCCGAGATCCTCGCTATCCATATTGATCATTTTGCGAGCGGAAATTTTGGAATAATCAAAACCGTCCGCGCCATCCAAGCCGACTTCTTCGGCAGAGGTAAACAGACACTCCAGCGCGGGATGCGATGCAAGCTCACCGTCAAGGAGCGCAAGCATGGTGGCAACGGCAATACCGTCATCGGCACCGAGGGTAGTACCCTTGGCACGCAAAAAGTCACCGTCGATATAAAGATCAAGACCGTCTTTCATAAAATCGATGGTGGAGTCGGCAGTTTTTACACAAACCATATCGGTGTGCCCTTGGAACATCAAGGGCGCGTCATTCGCTCTATCGGGGGTTGCGGGCTTTTTGATGAGCACGTTGTGCAAAGCATCGCGATAGTATTCCAATCCGCGCGCCTTTGCAAATTCGCAAAGGTAATCGGCTATTTTTTCCTCGTGATACGAAGGGTGTGGAATGGCGCAAAGGTCCTCGAAAAAGCGGAAGACCGACGCGGGCTCGCGGTTTTGAATGAGGTATTTCATAGATACCCTCCTTTGGTTTTTTCAATGTAATATATAAACCAATACATAAGACGGTGAATGGCTCACCGTCTTTGAGTTGTTTTCAAGGTTGTTACTTATACGCGACTTCTCTTATCACGGGAGATGTTGATGGCGCCCTCTTGCAAAAGATCAAGGTTGTCAAGAGACTTGCCCGTGCCGATGGCTACGCAGGATACCGCATCCTTGGCAACGCGCGTCTTAATTCCCGTTACTTGTTCAACGAGTTGGTCA
Organism: Eubacteriales bacterium; assembly: GCA_045656885.1. Lineage (GTDB taxonomy): Bacteria > Bacillota > Clostridia > Oscillospirales > CAG-272 > UMGS1865. The sequence goes on along the minus strand of JAZORZ010000021.1, from coordinate 5,598 downwards.
AAGCCGTAAAGCAGACTTCCGCCGCCTGTCATGACAATGCCGTTGCGCAAAATGTCGCCGAGCAGCTCGGGCGGTGTGTTTTCAATGACCCAGCAAATGGCATCGAGAATTGCCGTTACCGGCTCTGCCAACGCTTCGATCATCTCCTTGGAGCTGATGGTAATGACCTTGGGAAGTCCCTGACGAATGCATCTTCCCTTTACCTCAACGTGTACGGCCTCGGGGTGATCGTAAACCGCACCGATCTGTTTTTTCACGGCCTCTGCGGTTCTCTCGCCGATCAGCACGTTGTATTTGCGGCGCACGTAACGAATGATCGCCTCGTCGAATTTGTCGCCCGCAATTTTGGTAGAACGGGAAACAACCACGCCGCCCAAAGAAAGAACGGCTACGTCGGTGGTACCACCGCCGATATCGACGACCATATTGCCGACGGGGGCATAGATGTTCAGCCCTGCGCCAATGGCAGCTGCAACGGGCTCTTCAATGAGGTAGGTTTTTTGCGCGCCCGCCTCGCGTGCGGCATCAAGCACGGCTTTTTCTTCAACCTCGGTAATACCCGAGGGAATGCAGATCATAACGCTGGGCTGGAAGAAAAGATTTCCGCAAGCGCGGCGAATGAAATATTGGATCATTTTGAGGGTGACCTCGTATTGGCTGATAACGCCATCACGCAAGGGTCTGACCGCAACGATGTTGCCCGGGGTACGGCCAAGCATCTGCTGTGCCTCGATACCCACCTTGAGGATGCGGTCGGTGTTGGTGTCGATTGCCACTACCGAGGGCTCCTGAAGCACGATTCCCTTGCCCTGCACGTAAACCAGAACAGTTGCGGTGCCAAGGTCAATACCGATGTTGCGGCTGAGCTGGAACTTTTGAACGAAGGATTTTGCACGTTCAAAAATACTCTTGCGACCGCGCTTTTTGGGCGCGCGACCTGCCGAGCTTTGGCGAATATTTGCGGCACTTTTCGCCGCTTCCTGCTTTTTCACGGGCAAAACCTCCCTTCCTTTGACAGTTCTTCGAGTTAATTATACATTATTTTTCCACTGAAATCAATATATTTTCTAAAAATTCTAAAATAGATATCAGTGCAGATCCTTGTTGTAGACGTCGGACGTCACCGTAAGTGCCCAAACGGCACGAGAGCCCGCGCGGCGCAACAGCTTTGTGCAGCGCGCCATTCCGTTGCCTGTGGTAACGATATCGTCGACAATAATCACGCATTTATCGCAACAATCTGCACCCTTTTTCAAATCGATTGAAGTACGCACGTTGTGAATACGCTCGACGGGTGTGAGCTTTTTCTGCTCTTCGCCACCGCGTGTACGGCAAAGGAGCGGCCTCATCTCAAGCGAACAAATTTCTGCCACACGCAGGGCAAGCTCGGCAGCTTGGTCGATGCCGTTTTGCAGATGTGCACGGCGCGTGCGCGGCAGAAAGGTAACGATCACATCCTCGCGACTCCACCCTTCCTTTTGTATGACGTTCTCTGCCAATTTGGAAAGGCGTTCGGCGAGGAACGAATAGGCGCGATCGTGATTTTTGCGTTTGATGAGATAGATCAAGCGGTTTTGCACGAGTGTTCTTTTGTTGGGAACGTAATAGACCAATTTGGAAAATCCCGCACATTTTGCCTTGCGCATACGCTCGGGCATACATCCGCATTCGCACACCTTCATGGCGCAAATACCGCAGGTTTCCAATTCTTCACTCTCCCACTCGGCCAGGCAGGTCGGGCAAAGAGACGGCGCGGCACCCTCGGTGGGGGCTGACCACCTCAGTAGCGTGTGGCAAGCCGCACATTTGGGTGGGAATAAAAGATCTCGCAAATAATTCATGCGGCGCATTATTCCACCTCACCAAGCCAACGACAAAGCCCCGTATAGCGCATGGACGGGCGATTGTTTTCGACCATCGCACGCACCTTATCCTCTCGGCCGACGAGAATGACCATATTTTGTGCACGGGTGACTGCCGTGTAAAAAAGATTGCGGGAGAGCAGCATTTCGGCGGCAGAGCCAAGCGGAATGACAACGATAGGATATTCACTGCCCTGACTTTTGTGCACCGTTACGGCATAGGCGGGCTCTAGCTCATCAAGCATATTGAAATCGTAATCGACGATGCGGTCGTCAAATTCGATCTGCATTTTTTCGTCTGAGCGGTCGATGTAGAGGATCGTGCCGATGTCTCCGTTGAAAACACCGTTGCCCCAAGAGCCGTCCTCGCGCTCCCAGTAAAGATCATAGTTGTTTTTAATCTGCATCACGCGGTCGCCCTCGCGGAAAACGATCTCGCGGAATTTATACTCGCGCTTGTGCTCGTCGGCGGGGTTGAGCACGCCTTGCAAAAGTACATTGAGGTGCTCTGTTCCCGTCTCGCCGCGGCGCGAGGGAGCAATGACCTGAACGCCCTTTGTTCCCATTTCCCCATAGGTGCGCGGCAGGCGAATGCTGCACAGCTGTGCTACCGTATCGGCGATCTCGCGGTCGTTCATACGCGGCAAAAAGAAGAAATCGTTATCCTTAACGTCAAGGCGCGGCATTTCTCCGTGGTTGATGGCGTGTGCATTGGTAACGATCAAGCTCTGTTGCGCTTGACGGAAGATTTCATCCAGGCGCACCGTTGCAAACCTTTGGCTCGCCAAAAGGTCGCAGAGCACGTTGCCCGCGCCTACCGATGGGAGCTGGTCGGCGTCACCGATGATAACCAGTCGTGCACCCGGCTTGATGGCGCGCAAAAGCGAAGCCATGAGCGCGTTATCGACCATAGACGCCTCATCAACAATAACGGCGTGCTCGTCAAGCAGATTGCTCTCGTTGCGTTGGAACTGCGCGTGTCCACCCGTTTCACCGCCGCCGTATTCCAAAAGTCGATGAATGGTTTTCGCCTCGCAAGAGGTGGACTCGGAAAGGCGCTTTGCGGCGCGCCCCGTGGGCGCGCAGAGGGCTACGTTGAGCCCCATACTGTCAAAAATGTGCAAAAGCGCGCGTACAACGGTAGTTTTACCCGTTCCGGGACCACCCGTGAGCAGCATAACGCCGCTCTCCAGTGCAGCAAAAATAGCACGCCTTTGCTCTTTTGCATATTTGATGCCGCTCTCGCGCTCCTCGCGCTTGATAAAGGCATCGATATTTTCTGTGTTCATCACATCGCAAACCTTATCGAGCAGGCAGAGCTTGCGTGCAATGTATCTTTCATCCTCAAAGGATTGTTTATCGTAAACGTAGTGCACCTCGTCCCAATAAACGGTACAAAGCTTTTTTGCTTTGATCAATGCCGAAATGGCTTCGTCTACCGCCTCGGGGGTTGCCTCAAGTAGCTTGGAAGCCCCTGCTACCAACTTTTCGCGTGGTAAGCAAACGTGCCCATTTTGGTGTGCATTTGTGGTGAGCAGATGCTTGACACCGCTGCAAAGACGGTCTTGGGAATCAAGTGCAAGCCCCAATTTGATTGCCAAGCGGTCGGCACGCTCAAAGCCGATGCCCTCGATCTCCTCGCAGAGCATATAGGGGTTGTTTTTGGCAACGTCCACCGCACTGCTGCCCCACTTTTTGTAGATGCGAACAGTAGTGACCGCGCCGAAATACTCTCGGAAGAACAGCATTGCCGAGCGAATGCCCGCCTTGTTTTTGAACTCCTCGGAAATCTCACGCGCGCGCTTGGGCGTAATGCCGTGAATTTCGGCAAGCCAATCGGGGTGATTTTCGATGACGTCAAACGCCTCTTCGCCAAACTCGTCGATAATGCGTTGCGCCGTTTTGGGGCCAATCCCCTTGATGGTTCCCGAACCGAGATAGCGGAGCATAGATGCTTTGTCGGCAGGCAGTTGCTTTTCGGCTTGCTCTACCTTGAATTGTCTGCCGTATTTGGGGTTGTGCACCCACTTGCCCCACACCGTAACTACGTCGCCCTCACCAATGTACGGGAGCGTGCCCGTGATGGTAACGAGCTCGTCGGTATCGGTGCCGAGATCACAAATGGCGTAGCCGTTTTCATCGTTGGCATAGATCACGCGCTCGATGTTGCCCGAAAGCTTAACAAGACCAATTTCATCCATTGGCCCTTGCATAAAATTCGCATCAAAATCTGCCATTTGTATCTCCTTTCTGTGTATTGGAATGATTATGGGGAAAACTTCTTGGAAGAAGTTTTCCCCATACCCCTTTCAAGAACTGCCTGCAAAAAATATTAGCACATGCCTAACTTTTTCTTGCTGTTCTTATATTCGGCTAAAATCGTATAGTTTGTACGAATAGATTACTTCAAAAGTGTTTTGAGCTCGTCAACGAGATCGCACTCTTCCCACGGAACGTTCAGATCTTCTCTACCCATGTGACCGTAAGCCGCTACTTGGCAGTAGATGGGGCGGCGCAAATCGAATCTCTTGATGATTGCTGCGGGACGCAGGTCAACAAGCTCGGCAACCTTGGCTTCAATAGCGGCCTCTGCTACACGAGAGGTGCCAAAGGTATCGATGAGAACAGATACCGGCTTTGCTACACCGATAGCGTATGCAACCTGAACCTCGCACTTGTCGGCAAGACCTGCTTTAACGATGTTCTTGGCAATGTAACGAGCCGCATAGCAAGCGGAACGGTCTACCTTTGTGGGGTCCTTGCCCGAGAAAGCACCGCCGCCGTGACGTGCGTATCCGCCGTAGGTATCAACGATGATTTTACGACCTGTCAGACCTGTGTCACCTGCAGGGCCGCCAACAACAAAGCGACCTGTGGGGTTGATGTAGATTTTGGTTTCATCGTCCATCATACCCTCGGGAATAATAGGCAGAATGACCTCGCGCTTGATATCCTCGCGGATCTGCTCGGTGCTCACGTCGGCACTGTGCTGAGAGGAAATAACAACGGTATCTACGCGAACGGGCTTGCCGTTCTCGTCATATTCAACGGTAACCTGCGTTTTGCCGTCGGGACGCAGATATTTGAGCGTACCGTTCTTGCGCACCTCGGTCAGGCGGAGAGCCAGCTTGTGCGAAAGAGAGATGGGCAGAGGCATCAGTTCAGGGGTCTCGTTGCAAGCGTAACCGAACATCAAGCCCTGGTCGCCCGCACCGATATCGAACTCGTCGGCATCGCCGTTCTTTGCTTCAAAGGATTTGTCAACGCCCATTGCAATGTCGGGAGATTGCTCGTGCAAAGAGATAATAACCGCACAGCTATCGCAGTCAAAGCCGTATTTTGCGCGGTCGTAGCCGATCTCACGAACGGTGTCGCGCACGATTCTTTGTACGTCAACGTCGGCGCGGGTGGTAACCTCACCCATTACACACACAAGACCCGTGGTGCAAAAGGTTTCGCAAGCTACGCGGGACATAGGGTCCTGGCGCAGCATTTCGTCAAGGATGGCATCCGAGATCTTATCGCTGATCTTGTCGGGATGTCCCTCGGTAACAGATTCACTTGTAAATAATTTTCTGTTCAGTTCGTTCATTTTTTACTCCTCGTAAATATGTTTATTCTCTAAAACATATCTTTTTTGACAACAAAAAAACTCCGCGGTGACGGAGCATTTGGCTCTCATCTAACAGGATTTAGCACCTTACTCGGGAAAGCAGGTTGCTGTAACATCATCGTG
>JAZORZ010000020.1:0-21299 GCA_045656885.1 Eubacteriales bacterium | reverse complement strand
GCGCCAGATGCGAACCGCTCTGGACGCTGAATTCGGCAAAGGTAAGATAGGGCTGCACGTCCGCACGCTTTATTCTCCTTACGATACCAAATATGTTGGCCTTGACGTGGAGCAATGGGCAAAAGAGGGGTTGATCGATGCGATCATCTCCTACCCTGTTCGCTTTCACGAAATGCTCCCTGATGAGGTTTGGAAGGACGAGGCACACACACGCATCGACCTTGCAAAATACACCAAATTCGTACGTACAAAGGCAGGCTCCACCATTCACCCCGGTGATTGCGAGCTGTTGCCACCCATCCAAAATTCGCGTGGCAAGCTTTGCGGCCCCAACGGTCAAGCAGAGCACGTTGCCGAATGGATGGAGCTTGAGAAAAAATACGGCGTAAAGGTTTATATTGAGATTATGCCGCGGCAGATGTCGAATGAAGAATTCAAACGCCGCGCACTTGATCTTTACAACTGCGGTGCCGAACGCATTGCTCTTTGGGACACCTGCTGCCGCGCAGAGCCGCGCGCTATGTGGGCTTCTGCCGGTCGCCTTGGTCACAAGAATGAGCTTGCCGATATGGACGTCGGCGAGGGCGAATACTACCGCTACTTCCGCATCTATCGCACGGTAAATTCCGATTTTAGCAGATACGAACCGTTTTGGGGCGGTTGATAAAATAAAGAAGGACAGAATCTTCTGTCCTTCTTTTTTCTTATCCGCGCAGATATTCCTTCATTTCCTCAATGGTCTTTTCCTCATAGGCGCAAACGTCGCGCGCGAGCTTCATAGCACTCTCGGAAACGGGTGTGTTCTCACACTCGCGAATCTGCTTGAGCATATCGTTGACGCCCATGGTTGCGCCCTCTACTACCATTTCTGCAATGTGGGTAGAGGTGGAATCCAGCATGGTGTTCATCATGCTGCCCCATTTGGATGCCAGCTTGGTAACGGTGCCCTCTTCCTCGGGCTTGGCTCCCTCCTCGGCAAGAAGCTTTGCCGCGCGGGATGCGTATGCCTCGTAAACGCTGAGCTCTACGGTCAGGTCGTTCTTGAGTTTGGGATCCTTGACCTTGGGCATAAGATTCAGGATAGAATCGCTTGCCATTTTTACGTTTTTATAGATCGCTTGCAAAAGCGTTGCGGTCTGCTTTGTGCGAACTGCTTGTGACATGCTTTGTCACTCCTTTCGTGGATAGTTGTAAATCAAAAAAAGAGATACGACACTAGTTTGCGTCGTATCTCTTTTTTTATACAGTTTTGAAAAATTATGCGAGTGTTACGTCTGCTGCAGTCTCGGTGGGCTCAACAGTGGTGTCAAATGCCTGTACGGGCATGCCTGCTACCATCTTCTTTACAAGACCGGTCTTAACAAGCTCTTCGGTGCTCCAGTAAGGAAGTGTGTAATCTGCGGGCTCGAAGTTCTTAACTGCGGGCAGAGCAAGATTTTCGTTGCAGATCTTATCGATAAGCTCAAGTGCATACTTCAGCTTGCGAGGACCCTTGATCTTGATGAGCACGGGAACGTTCTCGTACTTCTTCTTGCCGGACATATCCTCAAAGTTGTATGCGCCCTCTTCGAGAGTTGTGGGATCGAGTGCGAGGTAGAGATACAGAGTCTTGGACTTTGCATTTACCTTTGCGATGTAGGTTCTGCCCTTGTTGAAGGACTCGTTGCCCCAGCTTACGCGGCCCTTAACGCCCTTGTAAGAGAGGAGTTTATTTTTGATTTCGCCATAGTATGCCTGAACGTCACCTTGAGATTGAACCAAGCGAGACATAAAGCTGCGGCGGTAGCGGGTAACGATCTGAATAAGACCTTCCTTTTCTTGGCCTTGCAGCTCTTCGTATCTTTCGGGGTTCTCCATAGCATCGAAGAAATCCAGGCCTGCGGTGCTGAAGCCAAAGGATTCGTCCTCGTCTTCTTCTTCGCTTACTGCTTCTTCAACAACGGGAGCAACCGTTTCAACTGCGGGCTCCTCTGCGGGTACTTCAACCTCTTCTACAACCTCGGGAGCTGCTTCTTCTACAACTTCCTCAACGGTCTCTTCTACAACCTCTTCGATCTCTTCCTCTACAGGTTGCTTTTGCATAAAGTTGCGGTCGATTACCTGTGCCAAGGAGGGGATAAAATCGCCTGCCAAGAGAATACCGGAACAAATGCCCATGCCAACGCCGGCACCGGCTTTTCTAACCTTTTTCAGATCAAGTCCGTTTGTTGCTGCCTTGGTTGCAAGCTTTTTGAAAAGCTTTGCGCCTGCTACAGATGTAACTACCGCATCGGCTGCCAGAAGCGTGGATAAGAGAATATCCTTTTTGTTGTCGTTCGTACTCATAATACTATGCCCGTTCCTTCCTCACGTCGAAAGACGTGAATAAAATTATCCAAATATATTATACATTCTTTTTTCCAATTTGTAAATAGTTTTTTTACATTTTTATTTAACTTTTTTGCTTTTTTTATGAAAAAAATGCAATTTTCTTTATTTTGCCTGCAATTTTTGCTTGCGGACGTCGGTTCCGTAGAACGGAATGACCTGAAATTCACCCGTGAGTCGGCTGGAAATGCGATCGCTGTAAAGCTTGCGTAGCTCGCCGGGGGTGAGATTTGTGCTGATGATGGTCGGCTTTTGCAAATTGAGTCGCGTGTTGATCACGTGATAAAGGCAGGAAAGCGTGAACTGATTGACCACCTCGGTGCCAAGGTCATCGATGATGAGAAGATCGCACTCTGTGTATGCAGAGGTATCGTCGGTGGTGGTTGCCGCCACGCCGTTGCCAAAGCGACGGCTTTCAAAATCCGAGATCATTCCAACGGCACTGTTATAGAAAACGTCGTAGCCGCGCTCGGTCACCACGCGCGCAATAGCGGTGGAAAGGTGGGTTTTGCCAAGACCCGTGCCGCCCAAAAAGAGCAAGCTTTCGGGAATCGCCTTCCCTGCCTCAAGCACGAAGCTATCGGCATAGCGGTGCAGATAGCGGTAGTTATCTTCCATTACACGGTATGCATCGGGCGAGGAGCGATAGTACTCACAGGTGAAGTTTTCAAAGGTTTGCTTTTGCATAAGCGCCCCCAGGCCCGAGGAGTGCATGCCCGCCTCAACCAAGCGTTGTCTCATGCAAGAGCACATCTTGATGCCAACGTAGCCGGTATCGCGGCAAAGGTTGCAATCGTATTTGGGTTCACTGTAATCGGCAGGATAGCCGCGGCTTGCCAAAAGAGCCGCACGTGCGCGTGTGATGCGCTCGTTCTCGGTACGCAGTTCGGCGATCTTCTCCTCGGTGTTCTCCTTGGCGAGAGCCGCTTTCATAATGCGCAAACCGAACTGCGAGAGGCGACGGTCCATTTCATACAGCTCGGGAATGGCACGGTAAAGCTCGTCGCGACGGGCATCGGCTTCCTCTTGAGCAGCGAATGCCTTGGTCTCGTATTCGGTGCGAATGCGCTTGAAATTCTCTTTATTGTAACCCATATTTACTCCTCACTGCGACTGCGCTCGCGGAAACCGCGTTGCAATGCCGCTTCAAAGAAATCGTCTGTATCAAAGCTGTTGCCCAGCTCTTTTTTGCCCGCAGTTCCCTCGCGTTTTTCGCGCTCGGCAGTCATACCTGCTTCAATTTCGGCTGCGGTCTTCCACGCATTGGCGTTCCATTTTTCAAGAATAGCGTTGGTGTAAGCCACCGATGCCTCTCCCGTTGCGTTAACGGTGATCTCATAAGCCATACGCACGATGCTGATATCGTAGCCAAAGGAAAGCCATGCAGAAAGCATTTTGCTCTCTTTGCTTGTCAAAGCGCGGCTCTTCATGCCGAACAAAGCGCGCACTTCCCCCTCAAAGGTGTGCATCGCCTCAACGCGGCAGATCTCTTCTTCCATCGCTTCCACATCGTTGATGCCTTTGTCGATCAGTGTGTAGGCGTATTTTTCGATGGCGCGCAGGTTGCTCTTGCCAATCTTTTTGCAATGTGCCAAGAGGAGCAGAATGCACTCCTCGTTCATACCGAGGTAATCGAGCATACCGACCATAATGTTGACATCGTTGGGGTTGAACATTTTGCCCAGAATTCTTTGTGCCTCATCCATAAGAACACGCACACTTGCACGCGACTCAAGAATATTAGCAATTTCGGTAGATGTATAATTGGGCAGTTCATCGGCGCGTTGCAGCTTCTTCCTTGTCGGGGCATCCGGTGTGGGAACGGTTGCCATTGCGGGAACAGCACACCCTCCCCCATCACCCAAAAGACCGCAGGCACACCAAAAATCAACAGCGGCACGTGCGGCCGTTGCATCACAGCCCGCAAGCTTTGCCAATTGCTTGTGCTTGGCAGCAAGTGAAAGATCAGATGCCAACCAAAGCAGCACGCGGAGCTGCTCGGGCGTTGCCGCATCAAGGTGCGACAAAACAGATGCGGGCAAGACCAGAACCTCTTGTCCAAAATTCAATTTCATTGTCTTACTCCTTTATCCGCTTTTTTGTCTTTTTCGCTCTTGCGGCGGCAGAGCTCGTAATTCAAGCTCATCAAAGAATCGCCAAGATGTACGTTTTCCACAACGGCACTGTTCGGCAAATGAGAGAGCTCCTTGCCCGTGAAGTTCCAAAAGCCCTCAACACCGAGATTCAAAAGTCGTTCGGATTCTTCCTCGGCTTTTTCCTTGGGCAGTGTCAGCACCGCCATATCGACCGTATGCTCGGCGCAAAAGCTTTCCAAATTCTTCATATCATAAACCTTAACACCGCCAAATTCTTTGCCGATGAGGTTGGGGTCTACGTCAAAGAGCGCGATGATATCGAGTCCGCGCTTTTCAAACATTGTCGAACGTACAAGCGCGCGACCGAGGTCGCCTGCGCCTACAATGATGGCTTGCAGCCCCATGCTGACGCCGAGAAGGTCTGAGATCTTTGAATAGAGATAGCTTACGTTATAACCGTAGCCCTGTTGACCAAAGCCGCCAAAGCAGTTGAGGTCCTGACGGATCTGCGATGCGGTGACCTGCATACGCGCAGAGAGCTCACCTGAGCTGATGCGCGTTTTTCCCTCGCGCAAAAGCTCGCGCAAATAACGGAAATAACGCGGCAAGCGGCGAATAACCGCAGGAGAAACAAACGGGCGGTCAATTTTCTCCTGCTTTTTTGCGGTATTTGTATGCTTCTCAAAATCTGTCATGATCTAACTCCTTCCGGGCGCGGGGGACTGCTCCGCGCGGCGTTTTTTGCTGATTTGTTCATTCTGACCAAACTTTTTGGGCTTGTCAGAATATGTCGGATAGCATCGAAAAAAGTTTTCCACAGTGGATTTTTTATCGGTTCTCAACAAAATCCACATACTTTTCCACAATTTTGCCATAAATTCTACCTTTTGATGGTTTTTGGGTCACTTTTTGAGAAAAAGCAACGGTGCGTTGTTTTCTTCCCACAACCTGTGGAAAACTGTTGTGGAAAAGTGGAAAACTCGCTTTTTTTGAAAATTTCGTTCAAAGTGACGAAATTGATTTTTGTATTTTTTCTATCTTTTATAAACCGTCGTCAGCGGCCGATGCGTTGAGCGAGGTATCGGCAAAATTTCCCTTTTTGTAGGCATAGTAGCCCGCCGCCGCAATCATTGCAGCGTTGTCTCCACACAGTGCTCTCTCTGGCATGCAAAGCGTGATGCCGCGCTTTTTGCACATCACCTCAAGGGATGCGCGCAAGTGCGAGTTGGCGGCAACGCCGCCTGCCAAAACCAGTGTTTTCATACCGCTTTTTTCAAGAGCAAGCTCGGCTTTTTGTACGATGGCCTTTACGATCTTTTCGGTGTAAGCCGCAGCCACGTTTGCCGCGTTAACGGCTTCTCCCTTTTGCGCCATACTGTTGAGATAATTGAGCGTTGCCGTTTTGATACCGCTGAAGGAGAAATCCAAGGTATCCCCCGCGAGCGCGGGAGACGGCAGAGTGATTGCCTTTGCATCGCCCTCGTAGGCGAGCTTATCCAGTGCCGCACCGCCGGGGTACGGAAGCCCGATGACACGACCGATTTTATCAAACGCCTCGCCTGCGGCATCGTCGCGTGTGCCACCGATCTCCTCGAGTGTGGTTTCCTCGTCGACACGGTAGAATGCTGTGTGTCCACCCGAAACGACAAGTGCAAGATACGGGGGCTTGAGCGTGGGATTGGAGAGATACGCAGCTGCCACGTGGCCGTGAATGTGGTTGATAGCAACCAGCGGTATTTTGTTGGCATACGCCAAGGATTTTGCAAAATTGACACCTACCAAAAGCGCACCGATGAGCCCCGGAAAGGCGGTAACGGCAATGGCATCGATTTGTGAAAGCGTAACGCCTGCCTCCTCGAGTGCCTGATAGGTAATTCCAGAAATGGCTTCGATGTGTGCGCGGCTTGCAATTTCCGGCACAACGCCTCCGTAGACGCGATGCACCTCGATTTGCGATGCCACGATGTTGGAGCGAATGGCACGTACGCCTTCCCCCATCTCTACCACAGATGCCGAGGTTTCGTCACAGGAGCTTTCGATTCCCAAAATATACATAAAAATTCGTCCTCAAATTAAATTTTTGTGCCATCAAGCTGCAGGCACATTACAAAGGCATCTTCGGTGGGGTGCTTGTAGAACCCACGGCGAAGTCCCATTTTCACAAAGCCGTAACGCTCGTAAAGAGCAATGGCAGGCAGATTGGAAACACGCGCCTCCAGAGAAAGCTGCTCGCAATCGCGTGCTTTTGCTTCTCTTATCAAATGCTCCAAAATTGCCGCGCCCATACCCCGGCGGCGCGCATCGGGGTGGGTGGCAATGTTTGTGATCTGCCCCTCAAAGGGGGCCCACAAAACACCGCCGTAAGCCACCACGCGCCCATTAACCAAGCAAACGGCACCGTATGCCTCATCGCCCACGAGGAGCTGTAATGCCTTCTCACTCCAAGGGTCGGCAAAGCAGACGGCTTCCAATTCTGCCACCTCACCAAGATATGCGGCAGTCAGCTTTTCAACAGTCATTGTTCTTCCACCTCGGGGGTAACGTACGGGAGCAAGGAATTTTCTATTTTGTAGCAGTTGCCTGTGGAAACGTCGCACAAGATCTCTTTGCCAAAATTGTATTTGGCAACCTGATACTCCTTGTTGTCGTAAATCTCCCACACGATCTCGTAAGAAATGCCGGGGTAAAGATCGATAAAGTTGCCGCTTGTGTCCTTTTCGACAAGCTCGGTAATGATGACGTCCTCGGAGAAAACGCCGTATTTGAGCTGATAATAGATCTTATCGTCGGTTCCCTCTACCATAAAGTGGAGATCGTACCAATTTTGAACGGAGTTCATATAAAGACCTACGTTGTTCAGCGAGGTGTAGGTTCCGCTCTTGTGCAGTGCCTTGAGCGCTTGGATCTCTGCCGCGGTTGTAATGTTGCCGTCGTTAGAGGAGACCTGCGTATCGTAGATGCCTACGCGAAGGCAAGGCAGGTCGAAAAGCTCGGGGAACTCTGCACCGCCTGCGGCATAAACACTGTAGCCGTTGCTGACAAGATATTTTTCGGGGTCAACGCCCTCGATTTCGTAAAGTAAGATATCCTCTCCGCCATCTACCTTGATGCGCGCATAGGGCTCTTCCCCATAGGGCTTTGCATAGTAGTTAGGGGCTGTGGGATAATAAGAAACACCTGTTTTGGGGTTGCGGAATCCGCCCTCCGCGTCCTGCTTGAGCGCGGGTGCGCGGCAAGCGGTGAGCAGGCAGGAGAAGATCAGCACCGCACACAAGAGTGTAATTTTGATCGTTTTGTTCATAAAAACCTCTATCAATATCCAAATACGCCGCTGAGAGAATCGTCGTTTTCGATCCAATCATTGACGTCGATAACGCGGAAATTTTCCTTATCGTCGCGAATGACAACGGTAGAAATGCCCGCATTGATAACCTGACGCTTGCACATCATGCAAGAGGAGGTGCCGGGCTCAAGCTCGTGCGTTTTTGCGTTGACACTAACCATATACAGGGTGGCTCCCAGCATTTGGTCGCGAGATGCGGCAATGATTGCATTTGCCTCGGCGTGCACCGAGCGGCAAAGCTCGTATCGCTCACCGCGGGGAATGTTCAATTTATCGCGCATGCAGCTGCCAACGTCGGAGCAGTTTTTGCGTCCTCTGGGAGCGCCGTTGTATCCCGTGGAAATGATGGAATCATTCTTTACGATAATGGCGCCGTACATCTTGCGCAAGCAAGTGGAGCGCTCGGCAACGGTTTGTGCAATATCCAAATAATAATTGTGTTTGCTGACTCTGTCCATGTTGTTCTCCCTTCAAAAAGAAACAATATGCCAATATACATACATAGTTAATTATATATCATAAAGGAAGGAAAATCAAGACTATTGTGTTAACTTTTTGCCGATTAGCCGCAATTTTGCGAGAAGAAAAGCGATTTTTTGCGTTTTTTGAACACGTATGCCCACTTTGACAGAAAAATCCCCCGATGCTTAGCGTGTTATCCTTAACGGAGAACACGCTAAAACTAAGTTTGCCCTTTCGGGCAAGTGAAGTTATCTACGATAGTGAAGTTCACTTAGTGAGTGAAGTTTCGCCTAACGGCGAAGTTCGGGGCAAACATAACTTCACTTGATGCTTTGCGTTGCAAAGCGGCAAACTTCACTGCATAGCAACTTCACTTTCGCGTCAGCGAAAACTTCACTAACAAAAAAAGAGAGAGCATTTCGGATTTTCCCGATTTGTTCTCTCTTTCTGCTTGTTATATGGGTTTGGGCTTAGCCCATAGAGCATTTGACTAGTCAAATGCGATGCTCGCACTTAACAGCAGTTTTCAAATTCTCCGCTAAAGACATCACCCTTTGGCATCGGGGGTGTTGTTTATTTTCCTATGGAATTATCTAAAAATTCGACCGACGGATTGGAATAGGGATTGTAATACAACTTGTAGCCCGAATATTCGGTAACGGAATACTGGCTCGTTACCTTCAGCAGGTTTCCGTGTTCGTCATACTCATAAAAGGTTTCACCAACGACCTCATCGGAAACGCCGTATTGATAGTGCGTTTTGATACGATTGCCCGCCTCGTCGTATATTTGTGAGTACATATAATCTCTGGTGCCATCGGCAAAGGAACGCTTTTCCAAGATCTCATTCCCTGCCTTGTCATATTCCCAAACATAGTAGTATGTGCCGTGCGGTGTGGACTCGGTTTTCTTGATCGGAACGCCGCCCTCATCATATGTATATTCGTAACGGGTGTGATACCCGCTGGACTGTACCCTATCGTCTACAAGCAAATTGCCGTTTTCATCATAGGTGTATGTGTAAACAATGGACAAGGGGTATTCAAAGTCATTATCTTCATAGGTCTTTCGGATCAGTTGCCCCTTGGCATCATACGCAAAGGTTTCTGTGCTGACGAGATTTCCACGTTCGTCGGTGTAGGTGCTTTTTACCAGATTGTTGTTGCTATCGTATTCGTATTCATACGTTGCACCGTAGCTTGCCACCCGTTTGATAATGTTACCCTTGTCATCGTATTCGATTTTTGCAATGCCATCGGGAGAGCTTCGCCAGATCGGTCTGTTGTATGCATCGTACTTGTAGAGCGTTTCGTATTCCCAGTCATCGGATTTGCTTGTTTTGGAAATCAGATTTTGGTTTTCGTCATACTCAAAATAGTATGCATAGATATATCCGCTGACCGGATAATAGGAAACGTCAAACAATGGATTGCCGTACTGATTATATACAGTGGTGGATATTTGGCTCAAATCTGTGCTTGACTGGAGATAAGTCAAAATTTCGGTGGTGTATTTGTAAGAAAACCGCGAAAGATAGTCGCTCACGTCGGCATAATCTTTGATGGTTAAGAAGATGGCATAAGCGTCCTCGATGTTTCCATCGCCGAGGAGCGTGAGCGCGTTGTTGTATAATTCCTCGTCACTCTGGGCGGGTGTGTTCTGAGGCGGTTCTTCGACGGGTGTTGTGTTTTCGGTGGTTGGTGTTTCGGTAGTTGGCGTTTCGGTGGTTGGCGTTTCGGTGGTGTTGACGGTTTCGCTCGTCTCACCGTCAAACAGACCTGCAAAATCACAGCTCGACAGTGCCATTGACAGAGCCAACAGAATACACAAACCAAAAGTAAACAGTTTTTTCATTTTTTCTTTCCCCTTTCTTCTCCATTATCCCTTGCCTACCATCTCCTCGGGGAGCGGCTTTTGCGGGTTGGGATTGTAGTAAAGCTTGTAGCCCTTGTAAATGCTCAGCGATGTGAGGTTTCCGTTTTCATCTGTATCTCTTCGTTCCAGCTCGTTGCCGTAAGCGTCGTAGGTGGTATACATATAGTCCGTAATACCGGTCTCATCCTCGCGGCGATACTCGGTCATATTGCCGTTTTCGTCGTACGTATAATAAAAAATGACAAAATCATTTGCACCATGGTAGCTTGTATATTTGATTTGGTTGCCTGCCTCGTCATATTCGTAGGCAGTATAGGATCCATCCTCGTACACAACCTTGGTAAGATTTCCGTTTTCGTCATATTCTTTTTCTTTATTACCATAAGTATGTACGACAGTATCGATGATGGTTTGAGAATCTCCCTCTTGGGAAAAGGTTTGTACGGTGTATTCGGTCACGTCGCCATACTCGTCATATTCCCACGTGTATTTATCCCAAAAACTCGTGTCGGCGGGCTTATAAATTTCCTCAATCAGATTGCCCTGTTCATCATACGCATACAGGGTGGTATCGTTTTGCGTCCACCATGCGCGAACCCTTTTTACAATTCGGTCTTGCTCATCATATTCCAAAGAGATCGTGCCGCCTGCATCTTTTTGTAAGATCGGTCTGCCCTTTTCGTCATATTCGTAAGTAGTTACACCATAAGTAGTGCCATCAGCATTGATATTTCCCGTTTGAATAAGAAGGCCGTTTGCATCGTATTGATCGAAATAGATAACGGTACCGCCGCTTTTAACGTTCAAAGACTCGGTGATAGTACTTCTGCCACATTCATCATATTGATAACGGTAAATAGAGTGCGTGCCGTATTTGGGATCAAAAGTTTGATAAGTATGCTCGTCCGCCTTGAAAACAAAATAAGACAGATACGTGGGGACATCGGCATAATCTTGAATGGTTAAAAAGATGGCGTAGGCGTCCTCGATCTTGCCCTCGGCAAGAAGGGTGAGTGCTTTGTTGTATAATTCCTCGTCACTCTGGGCGGTGGGATTTTGTGGTGGATTTTCGACGGGTGTAGTTTGCGTTGGTGTGGTTTCGGGCGTGGTGACAACGCCATTGTTTTTGTCGCCGTTGCACCCCATCAAAGCCACGGGCAACACGAGTAACACACACAACCAAAAAGTCAATAATTTTTTCATTTTTAACATCCCCCTTGTTGGTTTTTCTGTTTTTATTTTAGCATAGCACTACACAAATTGCAAGTGGAAAAATGCAAAAATTTAAGGGCAGATGATAAAAGTTGAAGCAGAGATAAATTTGTGATTTTTTACGCGAATCAACTCTCCTAACGAGCAGGGTCTCGGTGGCCCCTGCGAGTTGGCGGCAGCAAAAGCGAACCTTGCGTTCGCGTCGACCGTCTATCCGTAAACGAAGGAATTTATTAAGATATTTTTTGTGCGAGAGTTCTTGAAAGGGGTGTGGGGAAACGTAATATTTCGCTTGCGAAATATTACCGTAGCAACGGAACGTTGCGATGTTCTTCTGCAAGAAGTTTCCCCCACGTTCCTTATTCTTCAATTACTGATTTCTTTCCAAATATTCTCGCGTACTTTTCTGCCGGGAATTTGAAGCGGCGGTCGTAGGTGAGAAGCCCATTTTGCTCTTGCTCAACGTCGGTGAGCTGCGTGTAGCAGAAGGCGAAGAAATGCGGATTTTCGAGAATGGCATCGGTAAGCCCCTCAAGGCGTGCAAAGAATTCATCCTCGCTGAGCACAGATGCGCCGTAACCCCAGCCTGCATTTTCTTCATCCATCACCCAACGAATGCCGCCGTATTCACTCATGAATACGGGCAGCTCGGTTTTGTAAACCTGACGGTGTCGGTTCAATCGCCAAAGCTGGTCGCGCGCAATGCCCTTGTCCATTTCGGCATAATAGGAACGGAAAAGCGCGGGATCTTGCTCATAATCGTGCACGTCATGCACGTCGGTGCGCGTTGTGGGGAAAGATCCACTCGTTGCAACAACGGGACGAGTGGGATCGAACGCCTTGGTAATATCGTAGATGGTATCAAGAAGTTCGATGCTTTGCGGATGGCCGTTTTGATCCCACGTCTCGTTGAAAGGACACCAACCAATGACGGACGGATGCGAGAAATCGCGCTCCATTTCTTCAAGCCACTCGGGCAGGAAGTTTTGCAGATTTTCAAACTTGGTGTGGTCGAAGCCCCAGTTGCCTGCCTCTGCCCAAACCATGTAGCCGAGCTTGTCGGCATGGTAGAGGAAGCGCGGCTCGAACACCTTTTGGTGCAGGCGCGCACCGTTAAAGCCGCAAGCCATCGATGCTTCAATATCGAATTTGAGTGCCTCATCGGTGGGCGCGGTGATAATACCCTCGGGGTTAAAGCCCTGGTCGAGAACAAAACGACCAAACACGGTCTTGCCGTTGATCTGCAAGCCATTCTCCTTGGTCAGCTTGACCTCGCGCAAGCCGAAATAGCCGTTCATAACGTCAATCTTTTCGCCCGACACCAGTTCAAAAACAAGATCGTAAAGTCTGCCCTCGCCGCACTCCCAAAGGTGCGCCTCGGCAAGCTCGATTTCAACAAATGCGGTGGAAGATGCCATTTTTGTGGTGGCAGAGCCCATCAATTTGCCCTCATAATAAGCTTTTATGCACAACGTATCATCGCTTTGTGTGCCAACGGTCTTGGTTTCAATCACCACAGAGGGCTTTGAAATGTTGGGGTAAACCTTATAGGAAACAACGTGCGCCGCCTCGACCGCCTCGAGCCAAACGGTTTGCCAAATGCCCGTGGTGCGGGTGTAGAAGCAACCGTAGGAGTTCAGCTTTGTGGACTGCTTGCCTGCAAATTGCTTGCCCGAAAGAATGTCATCCTCGGCATAAATTGTGATGTAGTTGCCATTTTCGCAAAGAAAATCGGTGATGTCATAGGCAAAAGAGGTATAACCGCCCTTGTGCGCATCTCCTACCGACTTGCCGTTGACAAACACGCGCGTGGTATGGTCGCAAGCATCGATGTGCAAAATAACACGCTTGCCTGTCCACGCGGTGGGAATTTTGATGTTTCTGCGATACCAAACGGCATTTATAAAATCGGTGTGCCCAATTCCCGAAAGAACGCTCTCAGGCGAAAATGGCACGTTTATTTTTTGTGCGAGACTGTCTCTTTCATAAAATTTCTTTTCAAGACCGACCTTTGCGTTGTCAATTTCAAAATCCCATACGCCATTGAGACTCTGCCAATCTTGGCGCAATCTGTCGGGACGGGGATGCTCACATCTTGGAATGTTGCTCATGTTTTTTCTCCTGTTATTTGTCTGTTATTCTTTATCTGTTATTTTTTCTCTTTTGCTATGTGCCCATGAAATGGAACTGTAAGAAACTGCCGCGGCACAAATCACTGATGCGATGGAAGATTGACAGCCGCCAAAGATGAACCCCAGTGCGCCAATAATTGAATACGCTGTAAAGCAAAAAACAAACAGTAATTCTGCAAAATCTAAAAAACCTTCGGGACACATTGGATTTTTTACTTGCATAAAAACAACCAAAAATACACCAAAATACCAAAAAGCACAAACGATTGGCGTGATGATAAGCAATTCCCACTTGTCCTCACCTGTTCCAAAAAGAACAAACAGCAAATAAATGACCGCAGCAAACGCGATTGGAATCCAAAACGCCAACTTCTTGTTTTCAAACAATTTGTCAAGAATTTTTCGCACAAAAACACCGCCTTTCTTGCGTTTATTATAACACAAACCAAAGTATGTGTCAAGACAGGCGCAACTTTTCACAAAAAGAAAGTTGCTTTTGTTTCAACATCGTTTGCCAAAGAAGCTTCCCTTCCCTGCTTCTAACACATACAAACAAATAAGAATTTTGTATGTTATGCCGGTTGCTGATTTCGTTTTTTGTCGTTAAAGGCGGGACGTCGAGGACGTCGTCCCCTACGAGAAATCAAACATTTCGCGCGTTTTTGGTTTTGCAAAAAATATAAATTGATTTTCGCGATTGATTCAAAACAACTTTTGTAGGGGGCGACGTCCCCGACGCCCCGCTTGCACCTAACACATACCAATAAGTAAAACCTCTGTATGTCATCATAATTGAAAGCTAGCGCAAATATTTACAACATCATAACAAATTTGCCCTTTTATCTTGACTTTTTCTTCTTTCTATGATAATATGAATATATCGAAAAACAACCTCAAAAGGAGCAACCGTATGAAGATTTTTACATCCGTTCCGTCGGAAAACCTTTATTTTCAAGAAACAACCGTTGAAGAAGGCAATGTGCGCGCAGGTACCGAAATGGGTATTATCAACGTGTTTGATGAGTTTGAATACCAAAGCATTTTGGGCTTTGGCGGTGCTTTTACCGAGTCGGCGGCTTACAATTATGCTCAACTCACCGATGAACAGAAAAAGCTCTTTTTGGAGCGTTATTTCTCTCGCGAGAACGGCATCGGCTATAACTTTGGCAGAACGCACATCAACTCCTGCGACTTCTCGCTCGACGTTTACTCCTACATTGAGAGCGGCGACAAGGAGCTGAAAACTTTTTCTCTTGAGCGCGACCGCAAATACATCATTCCTTTTATTAAGGATGCTATGCAATATTGCCAAGATGAACTTTTCCTGTTCGCATCCCCTTGGAGCCCCCCTGCGTTTATGAAGGATAACGAAAGCGTCTTCCGCGGCGGCTCTCTCAAGGAAGAATACAAGGAGTGCTGGGCAAGATACTATGCAAAGTACATCAAGGCAATGGCAGAGGAAGGCATCACCATTTCCGCCATTTCCATTCAAAATGAGCCCCTCGCTCGCCAATCTTGGGAGAGCTGCTATTACTCCCCCGACGATGAGCGCGAATTCATTGAAAAATACCTCTCCCCCGTTCTTGACGATGAGGGTCTCTCCGATATCAAGATCATTATTTGGGACCACAACAAAGAGCGCGTTTATGACCGTACCAAAAAGGTTTTTGCATCCAAAGCAGTAGAGGATCGCGTTTGGGCGGTTGGTCACCATTGGTATTCGGGCAACCACTTTGAGGGCATGCGCCTCGTGCACGAAAAATTCGGCAAGGTTCTGCTCAGCACCGAAAACTGCGGCTCCATCAATGAGGATCCCATCTCCCTTGCCGAAAGATACGGCAAAGAGCTTGTTGGCGACTTTAACAACTTTACCGCAGGTCTTTGCGACTGGAACTTGCTCCTGAGCGAAAAAGGCGGCCCCTTCCACAACCGTTCGGCAGGAACCACCGCTGTTGCAGGCGTAGTATTTGAAGATAAGTCGGCCGGTTGCCACGCTCCCATTCTTTACAACACCGAAACCAAGGAGCTTATTTTCACTCCTATTTACTACTACATCGGTCACTTCTCCAAGTTCGTTCAACGCGGTGCTAAGAGAATTGCTACCACAAGATACTGCGAAAACATTTACACCGTGGCGTTCAAAAACCCCGATGACAGCATCGTGCTTGTGATGATGAGCACCTCTCACAGAGAACTCCCCGCAGTTATCAGACACAACGACGTTTGCACAAAGCTCACCATGCAACCGCACTCGATGATGACGGTGATTCTGTAATTTTTTAAAAAACAAAACCGCAGGTTGCTTTCCTGCGGTTTTTGTGTTATAATAAATTTAAGGTGTTCTGTTATATAAGATAAAACTTTTTGCAGGAGGTTTTCTATGACATTTGAAACACTCACCCCAAACGGCATTAAAATCACCGTTCCCGATATGCACGGCAAAATGTGCGAGGAGCTTGTTCCGTTCGCAGTGCGCGGCCCGAACTTTGTTGAGTTGAACGATGGAACTATCCTCTACTTTTTCTGCATGAAATTCGGCTCCCAAAGAGACGAGGAGCTTGGCTGTACTGCCATGATGCGCTCACACGATGGCGGAAAAACTTGGGGCGAGATGCAACTCCTCACTTATGAGGGCGCCCCTTGCGAGGGCGGTATTCCCCTTTACGATAAGCTACACGATACACTCTTTCTCCTTGCACGCACAAGACATTGGAAACCGGGATATGAAGAAAAAGACCGCCTGCTTGCCGAGGACGATCAAATTTTGGGGCACACCTACGAGCGTTTTTGGTTGAACAAAAGCACCGATGGAGGCCTTACGTGGGGCAACTACCGCGAGATCGAAATTCAAAACACGCCTGCCAACTGGACCATTCAGCACTGTCCTTCCCCCGGTGTGGGCATTCAGCTTTTAAAGCAAAAAGATCCTCGCCTCAACGGCAGACTCCTTGTTCCCTGCAACGATGCAAGTCTCTGTGGTGGAAAGAACGAATTTCGCGCACATATCATCGTTTCGGATGATTTTGGCGAAACTTGGGGAGTTGCGGGACGTGAATATTATCTTGGCGCAAGCGAAAGCGTTGTTGTTGAACGCAATGACGGAACAATTGTTTACAACTGCCGCAACCAAAGCGGTTTTCCCGCAAACAGACGCATTCAGTCCTTCAGCCGCGACGGCGGCGACACACTTGAAGAAAGTGCCATTGTTGATACACTGTATGACCCCTTGTGCCATGCGGGCTTTGCCATTGCAGAGGTTGGCTGCAAGGAATACATCTTCTTCACTTCTCCCACGGGCGAGCTTGGCGGCCCCACAGACTTTTTCCGCACAGGCACGCCGCAGCATTGGGGTGTGCGCGAAGCGCTGATGCTTTACGCTTCGAGCGATGGTGGAAAGACCTACAAAGCCATCAAGCAAGTATCCGATAAAGGAGTTTTTGCCGCATACTCGGCTCTCTGCACCACAAAAGACGGCAAGCTTCTCTGCGCGTGGGAGTCAGGCCCCGAGATCGGTCTCTACCGCGATATTAAATATAGAGCGTTTGACATCAACGAGCTTATAGAGCTTTGTGATTGATAAAGGACGAAAAAGACCACACATGGTGTGGTCTTTTTTATCGGCTTATCTTGTTTTCAATCAATCTGCTTGTTTGATGGTAACGTCGCCTTCGATCTTGTCACATTTCAGAGAATCGCAAACGATTTTTCCGTGACTGCTGATCTCATGCGCGGTAATAGACCCCTGTGCTGAAACATCTCCATTTATTTCATGACAATCAATATATCCGTGGCAAACAACGTCACCATTTATGCTACTGTCAGACATAAGATTGCCAAAAACTTCAACCTTAAAATATTGTCTGGTCGTTTCATTACAATTTCGCGGAAAAGCCACTTCTATGCAGGTGTTCGTTTCTTGTGATTTTATAATTTTCTTGCCCACGGTTTGAAAAATTCTTATAGTATTATCATCCGCCCATGGAAACTCCGCACAATGATCATAATGAATTTCGGTCTTTACCACACGGGAAAACAATTCGTCTACATAACATTCAAAAGCATCGGCGAGTACCGGTAAAAGCATCACATCTGGCATACTTGTTCCGGATTCCCACTTCGATACGGCTTGATTGGATACTCCAATTTTTTCACCAAGCTCTGCCTGTGTCCATCCTTTGGCTTTTCTAAAACTCGCAATATTTTTTCCAATAGACATAAAAAATCTCCTAAAAGTATTTTTCAAAATCGATTTTGTAACTATATTATACCACTTAAATATTGGAAAGTAAAGATAGCATTTGGAGATTTTACGCCATAAAATTCTCCGTTTGGTTGGAAAAAAGCTGCTAGTTTGCTTTCAACCCACTCAGGGGACGGTATCAGCGTTAACGGACATATCCCATAATTTGACCGCAAGCAATTTTGTTCCCCGGATTCCCCGACGGCTGAGTGGTGAAATCGTCGGGGGAATCGTGCAGAATAACCGTTCTGCCAATGATCTCGTGCACAAGAAAACGCTCGGTCAAACAAGCACCGAAGGCATATCCGTTCACACCGAACAGTGGTGGCAGATCCCCCGCGTGATAAGGATGCGGACATCCTCGGGGATTAAAATGCGTCCGCACGTCGGCAAAGGGATCCTCTGAATTCCCCGTGCAAGTGTTCCCCTCGTGGATGTGAAAACCGAAGATAGGAGAAGCGCAAGCGTTTTGGAGATCGGGCAATCCATCAACCTCGGCGACTACCAAGGTTCCGCGAGGATGCCCATAAAAGCGAACCGTTCCCCACAAATTCGGGTAGAGCGCGCTCCCCCTCAAATTTGCCCACGCTTGCGGACGGCTACGCAGGAGAGCATCAAGACGAAACGGACGACGATTTTGATCCATAAATATACCTCGCTTTGCTTTTTTATTGTTTAGTTTATGAATGCTATGCCATCCTTGTGAGTAGCACCTATTTGTGAGGAAAGCCCGAGGCGATTACCTCGGGCTTTTATTTTGGGGATAATAAGATAAAAAAGCAACTCAAAGCGCGAACAATTATTATATAACAGCACTTTCAAGAATTTTAAATTTTAATTTGTCAGCATCTATTTCTGCCTTTGCTCCATATGGTAAAATACAAATAGGAGAGGTATGACCAAAATTTAGATTACATAAAACAGGCAGATGATCAAGTCCGTATTTACCTGTTACAATTCTTTTAATTTCGTTTGCGTAAGAGGCAAAGCTGTCTTTAATTCGCATTTTACCAATTACAACGCCATTCAAAACCTGAAGATATCCTTGTTTCCCCATCCAATCAAAAAAATCCCCCATATATTTTGGAGTACAGACCTCTGGAATATCTTCGTAAAAAAAGATTTTTCCTTCAAAATCCGATTTTTTTAATTTGATCCCACAGTTCTCTTCATATTCTGACATACCGCCGTGACCACCAAACAATCTACCTTGAACAACACCATTGCCCTGAACCCTACAATAGCCCGAATTGGGTAAATATTCTTTGCTATAGTTTGGATTTGTGTGATGATTTGGACTATATGACCAATCATCCGACGGATAAATGTCTCCAATTACAGAATTATCAAAAAGCACTTTCTCAAACCAATGTTTACTGTATGGATGCCATTTTTGTTGCTCGGCTATTGTCGTAAGCAGATTATCCCCATAAAATGTTTCCAACCCCAAACGATAACAATACAGATGCAATGTCATTATATCCGAATACCCACATAATATTTTAGGATTGTCAAGAATTGTGCGAGGTGAAAGAAACGGAAGAAGTTTGATCGAATCATTACCACCAATATTTGCTATAATCGCCTTCACATCTTTATTGTCAAAAGCCCACAACAAATCTTCTGCTCTGGCTTCCGGTGAAGATGCAAGAAAGGAGGTTCCTCTTAAAGAATTCGGTGCAGCTACAACTTTCAAACCGAGACTTTCTAATCTATTTACACCAAGTTGATATTGCCATTTTACACGACTACTACCAGCGCATCCCCACGAGGGACTAATAGTCGCAATAACATCCCCTCTATTCAATTTCTCTGGCTTAATCATTTAAATCACCTCCAACAAACTAATTATATCATAGACTATTCAATTTAGCAATAATTTTATATACCTTTTTTATCTGTAATTCTTCACTTTCCTCCTTTTTACCCGTCTTTCTAAATTTCAAACAATACACACTATTTATACATTAAGTATAACATATCTTATGAGATTTGTAAACATAACAATAGGAGATTAACCATTATCCCTACGGTTGATATTCTGTTCGTCATCTTAACATACAAAGCGCCACGTGACAAACATATTCAATTGGCTAAGTGCACAGTAACATTCCCACTCGGGGGACGGCGAGGGGGTGACTGCGAAGCAGTCGGGGGAGTGGGTGGGGCGTCGGGGATTGGATGAAGGTGTGGGAAAGTGATACAAGAATATGAAAAAGGACTCGAACTGCGACAAACTTCGAGCCATACGGCTCTCGTTTTGTCCGCGCCCTTCGGTCGGAGCAGAGTGGAGCTACGCCTCAAATCCAAAAAAGAGAAGCAAAAAAGCAGGGGGTACGCGATGCGTACCCCCTGCTTTTTGGGCCTCACCTAACAGAATGGATCCTCAATACTGAAATACTCAATAACGGTTAATTCGTAAGTCCCCTTATAAAACCGCGAAAGAAATGAAAAAGCAAAACAGCCACTATAGTTGCAACAACTGCAACCAATATAGTTTTAAGGATTTTTCTTATCCTAACAGTATTCTTTTTTCTTTCCGATTTCGCCTGCAACTTTTGTTGTTTTTCTGCTAATTTGCTTCTTTTAAGTTCTTCCCCCTCTTTATCGTATTCTTCCTGTGTTTCTAAAAAATTACGACGCGACTTTATCATCCACCATAACACAAACAAAACAAGGGCCAAGGAAAGCAATGCAAATATCAACCAAAATATTCCAACACTCTGGGAGCGAGGAGAAGCTATAATTTTCGGATCTTGAGGATCATAAAAAATTGGAATCTTTTCACCAACCGAATAATGTGCACCGCTTCCCACGGTAAAAGATATTGCTGTATCGGTTTTTAGTTTTCTACTATAAGTAATTCCATCGACCTCGTATTCTATATAGATCTCCTGCTCATTGAGACCTCTGACATGAATATCAAGATCTATATCAACAATAGTTGCTTCAAGAGACTTCATACCGAATATGAGACGGTCGTATTGGACTTTGGATATAATGAAAAATGCAACTACAGAGCTAAACAATAAAATGCAGAACAAAATAGCTACTATACCCTTTTTGAAAGTTCTATTATATCTTAATTCAGCCACGTGATCACCGCCTTTCCTGTTTTTATTATAGCATAAAAGAAAGAATGTGTCAAGCTTTCATCAATATCCAAAGCGGAGGACGTTTCTCCCCTCCCCCTCGAGGGTGCGCGAGGGGAAAAAAGACCGTACAGTCTTTCAAAGAGGAGGTAGCGGCGACTTAACTTCAGGCCTCCCTCCGGGAGGGAGGGGGACCGCGCCAGCGGTGGAAGGAGCCCGCGTGCATCATCGCATACAGATTGTAAAAACAAACCCTTTTTTGAAAGGACTCGAACCATGCGACAAACTTCGAGCCATACGGCTCTCGTCGGCAGAATTTCAAAGGAAATTCTGCCCCCTTCCGCGCCTTTGGCGCGCAAAGTGGCGATGCGTTTGAGTCCGGAAGGGGGAAAAAGACAAAACAAAAGCCCGAGCTGCTGGACTCGAACCGCAGCGACATACTCGGCTAAAGCCGAGCAGAGAGAATTTCAAAAGAAATTC
>JAZORZ010000019.1:0-8821 GCA_045656885.1 Eubacteriales bacterium | reverse complement strand
CTCAAAAAGGAAAAGCCGAATTTCTTCACGCTCGGTTATTACCTTAAGGCGAATCCTCAGGCGGACCTTTCCGAGTATTCAATTCCGGCGATGAATGCGATGACTCGCGAATATCTTGACCGTAACTTTATGCTTAATTTTATAGCTATGGCAGAAAACGGCGTTGCTTATTCGAACAGCAAATCTGTTGCTGCGAAGCGGGCGGCACTTCCTTATCTTGAAGAAGCGCTTGAGTATTTCAAGGGTGAAGAAGTGAAGGCCTCCAAGTCAAGGGCATACGTTAAGAAGCTTTCTCCCATGGTAACGAAGGCGATAGACCGTCTTTCGGTTAAGAAAAACAGCACTGAGTACGTTTTCCATTCAGCTTTTGAAAGCGCGGTTAAGAGCTATTTTGACGGAATTAAGAATAACCCCATTGAAGAAAAGATATACCTCAAGAATAAGAAGAAATACGACAGAGAAGTCAAAAAGGGAAGAGAACCTGATTGGATACTCAAACCGCAGGTCATTGTCGATATCGATCTTAAGCTTGAGAATATTAAAAAGGTGCTTGAAGCGGTTATTGAAAACTACAAGGTCGCTACCGCGCCCGGCGCTTCGATCAATGTAAACGAGCGCGTTATCGAGATTATTGATTTCCTTAAGGAGCAGGCGTCGAGAGTCACCGTAAAGATGAACAAGAGCATTGCTAAAGCCAAGGCGATCAAGCTTCTCGAGGAGGTCGGTATTCCTGAACCGACAACGAGATTTAATCAGTATCCTTTCGAATTCTCGGGCGGTATGAGACAGAGAATAGTTATCGCTATCGCTCTTTCGGCAAACCCCGATATCCTGATCTGCGACGAGCCGACGACTGCTCTCGACGTTACGATCCAGGCACAGATCCTCGATCTTATCAAGAAGATCAAGGCGGAAAGAAATCTTTCGGTTATCTTTATCACACATAACCTCGGCGTTGTTGCAAATATGGCGGACAAAATCGCTGTTATGTATGCCGGTAAGATTGTCGAGTACGGCACTGCAGAGGAAGTATTCTACGAGCCCGCACATCCGTATACTTGGGCGTTGCTTAGTAGTATGCCCGACCTTGAGACGACCGAAAAACTCGAATCAATCCCCGGAACTCCTCCGAATATGATCTATCCTCCCAAGGGAGATGCATTTGCACCCAGAAACAAGTATGCGCTTGATATTGATTTTGAGCTTGAGCCCCCGTTGTTTGAGGTAACTCCTACGCACTATGCGGCAACTTGGCTGCTTCACCCGAATGCACCCAAGGTTGAAATGCCTCGAATCATTCAGGACCGTATCGAACGTATGAAGAAGGAGAGAGCATAAGATGGAAAGAGAAGTATTATTGAGTGTTCAAAATCTCCAACAGTATTTTAAGCTCGGCAAATTCGAGAATAAAGCGGTCGATAACGTAAGCTTTGATATTTACAAGGGCGAAATTTTTGGTCTTGTAGGTGAATCCGGATGCGGAAAAACCACAACCGGACGCTCCATTATCAGACTTTATGATATCACAGGTGGATCTGTATATTATAAAGGCCAACGTATCTGCGCAGGTACCAGAAGCTATAAAGATGCTATCAAGCAGGCACGCAAAGATTTTGCGGCAAAGAAGATTACGCAAGAGGAGCTTGATAAGATTGTAGAAGAGAACCGTGCACAGATCAAATCGGCGGTAGCAGATCACAAAAAATGGACACGTACTAAGGGTAAGAACCCAATTACCAACGAGATCCAAATGATCTTCCAATCTCCCGATTCCTCGCTTGACCCTCGTATGACAGTTCGCGATATCATCGCAGAAGGTCTTATCATCAAGGGGATCAAGGATAAGAAATACATCGATGAGCAGGTATACAAAATTCTTGAAACCGTTGGCCTTGTTCAGGAGCACGCATCGCGTTATCCTCACGAGTTCTCCGGTGGTCAGCAACAACGTATTGGTATTGCCCGTGCGGTTATTATGAACCCCGAGCTTATCATTGCGGATGAGCCGATTTCTGCGCTTGACGTATCCATTCAGGCACAGGTAATCAACCTGCTGAACGAGCTTAGCGAAAAGATGGGCCTGACCATTTTGTTCATCGCCCATGACCTCGCAGTCGTAAAGTATTTCTCTCATAGAATTGCAGTTATGTATTTTGGTAAGATCGTAGAGCTTGCAACCAGCGATGAGCTGTTTGCACATCCGTTCCATCCTTATACACGCTCGCTGCTGTCGGCAATTCCTCTGCCCGACCCGATCACCGAGAAGAGCAGAAAGAGAATCGTATACAATCCTGTAATGGATCACGATTACTCCCAAGAGCTTCCGACAATGAGAGAAGTATATCCCGGACATTTTGTAAGCTGCAATACTGAGGAATTCGAAAGATATCGTAAGGAATACGAAGAATCGTTATGAAATTACTGAAAAAGTATTTGATTACCCTGCTTATCGGATTTGCGATAGTTGCTTTGATCCTTTGGTCTAAAGACATATTTTCGCAGACCTCAACCGCTCAAATTTTTCATATTTTAACAGATGCATTTTTTGCTACGGGCGTTTTTGTCACAAGTGCCGGCTTGCTTGTTTTTGTAAGTAATGAAGGTACGTTTGATATGCTCGTTTATGGCGTAAATTCATTTTTCGACATGTTCCGCAAAACATCTAAAAAGAAATATGAAACGTTTTATGACTACAGAGAGAGCAGAAAAGATATCAAAATCAAATTTGGTTTTATAGTCCTTTGTGGTCTGTTCTTTCTGGCAGTTTCCATGGTCATGTATTTGTTTTACAAAAAATACAGCTGATTTACAAAAGCCCATAGCCGATATTTCGGCTGTGGGTTTTTGCTTTTTTCGACAAGATACTAAATCTTCTTTGTTGACAAATCTGTACTTTTATGATATACTGAAGGCGGAAATTCCGTTAGGAGGGAAACAAAATGAAAAAAGCACTCAAAGTCATAGGCATTGTTTTGGCATCTCTGGCGCTTATCTTTGGCATTTTTGTTCTTGTAAATCAAATTGGTGAGGTGCAAATGAATAAGTACATCGACACCTTTGCGGCTGTCGAGGTAGAAGAAAAACTCTCTCCTGTGCTTGAGAACGGTGAATACTATTTTACTACCGATCGCGAATTTCGTGTCATGCAACTGACCGATGTGCATATTGGTGGTGGCTTTCTTTCGATTGCCGAGGATAAAAAAGCCATCAATGCAATAGCGGCAATGGTAGCGGCAGAAAAGCCCGATCTCATCATCGTTACAGGTGATATTTCTTTTGCCGTTCCTTACATCAGCGGAACCATTAACAACGCAATCGCGCACCGTATGTTTATGCGCCTGATGGAACGCTTTGAAATTCCGTGGACCGTTGTTTTCGGCAACCATGATTCCGAGGCGTATAACTACTATAATCGCGCAACGGTGAGTGAAATGTACGACGATGAGGCGCTTGAATACTGCCTGTTCATTCCCGACGGTGACCTTTCGGGCGAGGGAAACCACGTTATCAACGTCAAGAACACCGCAGGGCTCATTACCGAGAGCTTTTATATGATCGATACCCACTCCTACACCGACAAAGACCCTCTTGGCATTATGTGGGATTATGACTATGTAAAAGAGGATCAAATCGCGTGGTATGCGGGCAAAATTGAGGCACACAAGGCAGCAAATGCCACCATTTATGAGGCCCTGACCGACGAGCAAAAAGCAGCTTATGCCGACCTGCTCGAGCCCAAGAGCTTGATGTTTATGCACATTCCGCTCACCGAGGTAAAAACGGCGTATGACGAATCCATAGCCAACGGCAAAGCGGATACCGAAAACGTCAAATGGCTTTCGGGCTTTGACGGCGAGACCGACGAGGTGGTTTTTTGTTCCCGCACCGATGTGGAGCTCTTTGAGAATATAGTGGAATTGGGAAGCACCAAGGCACTTTTCTTCGGTCACGACCACCTCAATAACTTTGTTCTCGAATATAAAGGCGTGGCTTTGGTTTACGGCTATAGTATCGACTATTTGGCATACTGCACCGACGAGCAGGGCTACCAACGCGGTTGCACGGTCATCGCTTGCGCACCCAATGGAGATGCAACCATCACCCACGAGAACTACTATCAAGATAAATACGTGTCTCTTTACGAAAAAGAAAATACTAACCTGGAGCCCTATAAGGCGAAGTAACAATAACCGCGCCCGTGCATTTCGCACGGGCGCGGTGTGTTTTATCCCTGTACCGTCGGTTGTTCATTCACTGCCGCGGCGGGCTGATTGGTTGAGCTTGCACTTGCCGCGGGAATGGTCGGGGCAGAGGGGGACGTGTAGCTTATCTGCTGCATCATCGCACGTGCGGCGAGGTCCTCTTCGGGAGTGCCGAGACCAAAGCTGATGGCAATGGCGGTGTTGACATGGTTCATCACTGCATCGTCAAGATGTCCCATTTTTTCCTTTAAGCGTTTCTTATCAAGGGTTCGGATCTGCTCCAAGAGAATAACAGAATCCTTCGAGAGTCCTACCTCTCCTGCATAAATGTCGATGTGTGTGGGGAGCTTTGCCTTGCTCATTCGTGAAGTAATCGCCGCCGCTATTACGGTGGGGCTGTATCGGTTGCCGATGTCGTTTTGTACGATCAGAACAGGGCGCAATCCCCCTTGCTCCGAGCCGATCACGGGGCTCAGGTCGGCATAGTAAATATCTCCGCGTTTGACACTCATTGTCACGCATCCTTTCTTTTGTTTACTCCCGCGCAGGGGGCTTGTGTTACTATTGTTTCCAACATTGCCAAGGTCTTAAACGTCCACCAAAAAAGTTTTTGGGTGGAATATTCTGGTGCGCGAGTGTTTGCTAACAGTGTATGCCGACGGGCGTCGAGTGGTGTCGAAGTGGGGCAGATTTGCACAAAAAAAGTACGTTTGGTGGCATTTTTGCCTTCATTTATTAAAAAAACTGAATAAAATGTAGATTTTTTTTGCAAAAAGGGTTGCAAACGACTCAAAAATGTGATATACTACATACGGTAGAATATGAAACATGGAGAGTGGGCCACGAAAGACCCGCTCTTAATTTTTGGATTTTTTGAAAAAGAGGATAAAAGAATGAAAAAGAATGCGAAAGGCGTAGTCGGTGCGGTACGTTTGATTGCCGAGCCGCTTGCCGAGGAGCTGGGATACGTCCTGTGGGACGTTGAATATGTCAAGGTCGGTGCCGATATGTATCTGCGCATCACCATCGACAGTGAAGAAGGCATCACCATCGACGACTGCGAAAAAATGCACCGCGCCATCGATCCGCTTCTTGACGAGGCAGATCCCATCGATGAGGCATATCACCTTGAGGTTTCTTCTCCCGGTATCGAGAGAGAGCTGAAGGAGGATTGGCAGATTGAGGCATGCGAGGATTGGGACGTTGAGGTTCGCCTTTATGCACCCCTGAACGGCGCCAAGAGCTATCTTGGCAAGCTCGCAGGACTGAACGAGGCAGGCGACGTACTGCTCGTAGTGGAGGGCAAGGAAGAGCCCATCGCGTTCCCCCGCGCTTCCGTCGCATCGCTCAAAACTCGTTTTCAATTTGATTGACCCGCGCGTCAAACGGCTATAGATAGAGAAAGGATTGCAAAGCAATGAATACTGAATTTTTTACTGCCCTTGATTTGTTGGAAAAGGAAAGAGGCGTTCCTGCCGCATACATGATCGAAAAGATCGAGGCAGCACTCGTTTCCGCATACAAAAAGGAATATGGCAACAATACCAACGTTCGTATTTTGATCGACCCCAACAAAAAGGACGTCAGAGTGTATCAGCAAAAAGAGGTTGTTGAGGTTGTTGAAAACCCCGAGACCCAGATCTCTTTGACTGACGCAAAGTGCATTGCCAAAAAGTACGTTTTGGGTTCCTTTGTTGAAACCGAGGTTAAGCCCAAGAACTTCCGCCGCCTGAGTGCAGCTGCTGCAAAGTCGGTCATCATTCAGGGTATTCGCGAGGGTGAGCGTCTTGCTATGCAAGAGGCATATGAAAACAAGCACGAAGAAATCATCACCGCAACCGTCAGCAAGGTTGACCGTGAGACCGGTAACGTGCTTCTCGAAACCGACACCAGCCGTGCCGTTCTGCTTCGTTCCGAGCAGATCCCCGGTGAGGAGTTTATGGTTGGCGACAAGATCAAGGTTTTCGTTATGGAAGTTAACAAAGAGGCACGCGGCCCTGTTGTAACCCTTTCCCGTGCACACGCAGGTCTGGTTCGCCGCCTGTTCGAGCTCGAAATTCCCGAAATCGCCGACGGCATCGTTATTGTTAAGGGTGTTGCTCGTGAGGCGGGCTCCCGCACCAAGATCTCCGTTTACTCCAGAGACGAGGACGTTGAGCCGGTAGGCGCTTGCATCGGTAACAGAGGCGTGCGTCTGAACAGCATCATCAACGAGCTTTGCGGCGAAAAGATCGACATCGTTCACTACGATGAAAGAATTGAGGATTACGTTGCAAACGCACTCGCTCCTGCAGAAGTTATTTCTGTTACCATGACTGGTGAGAGAGCTTGCCGCGTTCGTGTAGCTCCCGATCAACTCTCCTTGGCGATTGGTAAGGAAGGACAAAATGCACGTCTTGCCGCACGTCTTACCGGCTGCAAGATCGATATTAAGTCCAGCGATTACGAAGATTGATCAAAATGGAAAAAAAGGTAAAAAAGATCCCAATGCGTCGCTGCGTGGGATGCAATGAACATAAACCCAAGGCAGAGCTTTTGCGCGTGGTACGTGACCCCGAGGGTGGCATTTCGCTTGATTTCAAGGGCAAAAAGTCCGGCCGCGGCGCCTATATCTGCCGTGACGTAAAGTGCCTGAAGAAGGCACGCAAGAGCCATAGGATCGACCGCGACCTCGAATGTGTTATTTCCGAGGAAGTGTACGATGCTATGGAACAAGAGCTCCAAAGCAATGAAGAATGACGGTAACCGCGAATTATTATTCGCACTTGGGCTGTGTGCCAAGGCAGGCAAGCTGATTTATGGCGTGCCAATGGTTTGTGAGGCACTCAAAAAACAAAAAACGGTTGTGGCAGTATTCAGCTCCGCCGATAACTCTCCCAACTCCGCCAAGCGTCTCTCGGACCGTTGTACCTTTTACGGTGTACCGCTCCATACGCTGGATATCGATGGCGACACCCTTTCGGGTGCAGTGGGGAAGAGCGGTCGACTTGCCGCCCTTGCCGTTACCGACAAAAGTCTTTGTGGGCTGGTGTACTCCAAGCTCCCACAGGATACAGAAAACGATAAGCAAGAGAATTGACCTCTGCGGGGTCAAGCTCTAAATTTTATGATTTCGCATGGCGCTGCGGCTGTGCGAGGAATCAGGAGGAAATATGGCTTCTACTATCAATCAACAATTTAAGATCACCAAGCTTGCAAAAGACTTGGGAATGAAGAGCAAGGATCTCGTTGAGCTGCTTGCTCAAAACGGAATTGAGGCAAAGACTACCCAAAAAGCGCTCGAACCGTTGGAATTTGATATTTTGTTTGAGTCCCTGACACAGGCAAATCAGATCACCGATATCGGTAGCTACTTAGATGGAGTGACCTATATTCCCTCCAAGCCCAAAAAGGAAGAAAAGGTTGAAAAGGCAGAAAAGGCGGAAAAGGTTGAAAAAGCCGCAGAAGCCCCCAAGGCCGAAGCTCCCAAAAAAGCTGAAAAGGTCGAAAAGACCGAAAAGACCGAAAAGATTGAAAAGCCCGTGGAGAAGAAGCCCGCGCCCAAGGCAGAGGCAACACCGGCTCCCAAGGCAAAGGAAGAAGTCCCCTCTCTCCGTCCGCAGAACGTAGCAGAGAAGAAGGCAGAAGAAAAGAAGGAAGAAAAGCCCGCGCCCAAGGCACCCGTGGCTCCCGCTCCTGTAAAAGAGGCCGCACCCGCAGCACGTCCCGCGGCCCGTCAACCCTACACCGGCAATCCCTTCCGTCCGCAGCAAAACAGTGCCGCCGGTATTAACGTAAAGCAAGTACCCACACAGGCGGCTACTCGTCCCGCAGCTCCGCAGCAAAGAGCGCCGCAGGGTGGTCAGCCCGCATTTGGCGGTGCAAAGCGTCCCGAGCCCTTTGGCGGCCGTCCTGCACAAGGCGGCAGCGATTTTGCAGGGAAGAAGGATCGCGGCAGCTTTAACAAGAACAACGATCGCGGTGGACGCGGTGGCAATAACTTCGACCGTGATAAGGGCGATTTCGTTCAAAGCGCACCCAAGGATACCTTCAAGGCACAACCCATCGTGCGCGGCGCATCCACCAACATCAATCCCGACGGAACGCGCAAGGGTCCCCGTGTAATCGATACTCACACCTCCACCGTTGACCTTTCCAAGTATGACGAACGTTTGGATAACTTCGTATCCGACCGCGACCAGAACCTTGCAGGCGGCAACCAAAAGCTCAAAAAGCAAAATAACAACGCACAAGCGGGCGGTCAAAACGCATTTGGCAAGGGCAACAAGAACAACAAAAAGGATAAGGGACGCAAGGGCTCGGCTCCTGCCGTTCAACAACCCGTTAATTACAAGCCCACTTCCGTTGAGCTGCCTGAGGAGATCGTAGTCGGTCAACTCGCATCCAAGCTCCACGTAACGGCAGGTGAGGTTGTTAAAAAGCTGATCATGATGGGTATGATGGCAACCATAAACCAAGTGATCGACTTTGATACCGCTGCACTCGTAGCAGATGAGTTCGGCATTGAAGCTACCCCCGAGGTAGTTGTCAGCATTGAGGAGCGTCTGTTTGATGACGCAGTTGACACCGATGAGCAGCTCCAAGAACGCGCACCCGTTGTTTGCGTTATGGGTCACGTT
>JAZORZ010000018.1:0-14613 GCA_045656885.1 Eubacteriales bacterium | reverse complement strand
AGGTTCGTGAGATCACCCCCTCTACCTTTATCGGAAGCGGAAAATTGGAAGAAATTTCTTACGAGGTTGATAGCTTAGATGTCAATGTAGTGATATTTGACGGCGAGCTTACACCGTCGCAAACAATAAATATTTCCGAGGCATTAAACGGCGTAAAAGTAATTGACAGAACCACTTTAATTTTAGATATTTTTGCCCTAAACGCATTTAGCAGCGAGGGTAAATTACAAATAGAGCTTGCGCAGTTAAAATACATTTACCCAAGATTAAAAGGAAAAGGTCAAGCGCTTTCACGTCTTGGCGGTGGTATCGGCACGAGAGGCCCCGGTGAGAGCAAGCTCGAAACAGATAGACGTCACATGCACCGCCGCGTTGTTGCTCTTGAAGAAGAGCTCCGTGAGCTGGAGGGCAACCGCAAGACTATGCGCGCCGCACGCGACCGTAGCGGCATTCCCAAAATCGCAATCGTCGGTTACACCAATGCAGGCAAATCGACGCTGCTTAACCGCTTGACCGATGCAGGCATTCTTGCCGAGGACAAGCTCTTTGCAACACTTGACCCTACCACACGAAAGTTTGAACTGCCCAGCGGTGACAGTGTGCTTTTGACCGACACCGTCGGCTTTATTCGCAAGCTGCCGCACCATCTTGTGCATGCATTCAAATCCACGCTCGATGAGGCCGTTTATGCAGATGCCTTGATGATTGTGATCGATGTTTCCGACCCTGAGCACCCCGAGCAGGTCAAGGTCACCGAGGAGCTCCTCGAAGAGCTAGGTGCCGCAGGCAAGCCCACGCTTTACGTGTTCAACAAATGCGACCTTGGCATCAGCGACCCTTGGATGCCGGGGAAGACCGCCGAGAACGTGCACACGGTTGCCGTTTCGGCAAAAACAGGTCAGGGAATCGAGCGACTCCTTGAGGAGATGCAAGCCATTCTTCACGAGGGCAAAAAGCGCGTCGTTTTCCATATTCCCAACAGTCGCGCAGGTGCGCTCAACACGCTTTATCGCTATGCTACTGTTGAGGACGTAGAATACGGTATCGACGAAATTCTAGCCACCGCTGTTGTCGATGCCAAAGCGCATGGTATGTTGCGCGAATTTGACCCCACGTGGCGCAAAAACGAGGAAGAATAACGCATAAAAAACTATTTTGCAAGGAGGAAACCCATGGCAGAATCGGTATTCCACACCACACTTGAGCACGAAGGCGTTGCCGAGTTTGTGGAAAAGAAATCGGTGTTCATCGGTCACGCCTGTCCCGTATCAAGCGAGGAAGAGGCGTTGGCATACGTCAAAAAGAAAAAAAGTGAATATGCCGATGCACGCCACAACGTGTGGGCGTATCTGCAAAAAGGGGAGATCGTAGCACGTTATTCCGATGACGGTGAGCCGCAGGGAACGGCAGGCGTTCCCGTGCTCGATACCATTCGCAAAAGCGGCGTCAGTGATGCCGTTGTGGTGGTCACCCGTTACTTTGGCGGCATATTGCTTGGTGCGGGCGGACTTGTGCGCGCTTATTCGCACACCGCACGTTTGGCACTTGATGCCGCACATATCATCACCTACGAGCAGTACACCGAACTGGAGTTGACCTGCTCCTATTCCGACTATCAAAAATACCAAGCCGAGCTTCCGCGCTTTGGGGCGGTCATTGACGACACGCAGTTTGCCGATCGCGTAACGCTTTTGTTCTCGGTCAAGGATCCCGTTGTTGAGGACGTTTTTGCTCGCATTCGCGAGATCAGCAACGGCTCTGCCGCGCCCATCGTGCGCGGAAAGCGCTTTGATTACCGATAAAATTACATTTTTCAAATAAAATATTAAAAAATACGCAAAGAAAAAAAGTATATCTTCTTTTTTTTGCGTATCTTATTTATAAAGCGTCAAAATTCTTGACGAGACCAAAATAGGGAGAGGAGGCGTACTTGTGAGATTCCCCGAAAATTTCATACAAGAGGTCATAGACAGAACCGACATTGAAGAACTCGTCGGTCGCTATGTCACGCTCAAGCGGACGGGTGCCAATCTGATTGGCAGATGTCCCTTCCACAGCGAAAAAACGCCTTCGTTTACCGTAACGCCAGCCAAGCGAATGTTTTACTGCTTTGGTTGTCAGGCGGGTGGCTCGGCGCTGACCTTTGTGCAAAAAATCGAGAATATGGATTTTGCCGAGGCCGTTGAGCATCTTGCAACACGCGCAGGCCTGCCGCTCCCCCGCGAGAGCGGAGCACCCGAGGAACGTGGCGTTCCTCGCAAGCGTGTGCTTGAAATGAACCTCGAGGCGGCGCGTTTCTTCCGCGCGTGCCTGTTCGATCCTCGCATCGGAGCGGTCGGCATGGATTATTTCAAACGCCAACGCCGATTGAGTGAGGCAACCATTAAGCATTTCGGC
The DNA here is from genome assembly GCA_045656885.1 of Eubacteriales bacterium. Lineage (GTDB taxonomy): Bacteria > Bacillota > Clostridia > Oscillospirales > CAG-272 > UMGS1865. The sequence goes on along the minus strand of JAZORZ010000018.1, from coordinate 12,216 downwards.
TTGGGCTATGCGCCTGCCGATTTCGGCGCATTACGCAAGCACATGCACCAAAAGGGATACACCGATGACGAGCTGATTGCCGCATATCTGTGCGGTCGCAGTCAAAAGGGCAACGTATATGACCTTTTCCGTAACCGCGTCATGTTTCCCATCATCGATACCTCGGGCAACGTGGTCGCCTTTGGCGGACGTGTTATGGACGATTCCAAGCCCAAGTATCTTAACTCGTCCGATACTCCCGCGTTCAAAAAGAGCCGACACCTGTTCGCGCTCAATTATGCAAAGAACAGCTGCTCCGAGCGCGTGATCCTTTGCGAGGGATATATGGACGTCATTGCCCTGCATGCCGCCGGCTTTGAGAATGCCGTGGCAACGCTTGGCACAGCAATTACCGCCGATCACGCCCGCATTCTTTCCAAATACACGCAACGTGTTATCATCTCCTACGATGCCGACGAGGCAGGGCAAAGCGCCGCCAACAAGGCAATGCGTATGCTCGGCGAGGTGGGCATGGACGTACGTGTGCTTAAATTGAGCGGAGCAAAGGACCCCGACGAGTATATTCAAAAGTTCGGTCCCGATCGCTTCCGCCGCGTGCTTGAGGAAAGCCGCACGGGCTTTGAGCATAAGGCAGACCGCATCCTATCAAAATACGATATGGGAGAGGGAAGCGACAAGATCCGCGCATCGAATGAGCTTTGCGCCATGATCGCGGAATATTCTTCTCCCATCGAGCGGGAGGTCTATTTGACGTACATCAGCTCCAAATTAGAGCTACCCGTTGAGATTTTACGCAACAGTGTTGAGCAATATCGGCGTCGCAACCGCCGTGAGCAAGCCGCGCGTGACACCCGTGAGGCACAGGCAACCGTTAAAAACTTCGGCGACCGTGTCAATCCCGAGGCGGCACAGCATCCCCGCGCCGCAGCGGCAGAAGAGGCCGTTATCGGGCTTTTGCTCCTCTATGAGGAGTATCGCAACGCCGTACAAAACGGTACTGTTGAGCTCAAAGCCACCGATTTTGTTACCGATTTTTACCGCCGCGTATTCATATCCATTATGAACCGTCATCTAACCGAACAGGGGCTCTTTATACCGTTGTTGGGGGAAGAATTTACTCCCGATGAGATGGGACGTATCGAAAAAGCCCAGGTCTCCCGCCGACAGCTTTCCAACAGTGGCCCCGAGGTTTTTCGCTCAGCGGTAGAGGCGGTAAAATCCGAAAAACTGCGTTTAACACTCAACGCAGAGGCATTGGACGTTCATTTGGAATTTTTGCGTGAGAAAAAACGCAGAAAAGAACTTGCAGAAAAAATCAAAAACAATACCAATACATAAAAGAAAGGCATAATGAGAATGAAAGAAGTTGAAACAAAAGAAGTAGAAGCCGAAGTTGCATCGGAAACTCCTGTAACGATTGTTGGCAACGATAAAAAAATAGACGTCAGCGCACTGATCGAAAAGGGCAAAAAGGGAAAGCTCTCCGCCTCCGACCTTGACGAGGCACTTGAGGAAATGAACTTTGATGCCGAAAGTCTCGATAAACTCTATGAGACTCTTGAGGATAATGGCATTTCCTTTGATAACGATCTTTCCAGTGAGGAAATGAGCGCCATTGAAAACGAGGTTGAAGCATTCAGCGCAGCCGAAAATATGGAGCGCATCCTTGAGCAGGAAGGTCTTGCTATCGATGACCCCGTACGTCTTTATCTTAAAGAGATCGGCCGCGTTCCGCTGCTCACTGCTGACCGCGAAAAGGAGCTTGCAGAGCGTATGCTGGCAGGTGACGAGGATGCAAAGGTCGAGCTGGTTGAAGCAAACCTGCGTCTGGTCGTTAGTATCGCAAAGCGTTACGTCGGTCGCGGTATGTTTTTCCTTGACCTCATTCAAGAGGGTAACATGGGCCTGATGAAGGCGGTCGATAAGTTCGATTACACCAAGGGCTACAAGTTCTCCACTTATGCCACATGGTGGATCCGTCAGGCCATCACTCGCGCCATTGCCGATCAGGCAAGAACCATCCGCATTCCCGTGCATATGGTCGAAACTATCCACAAGGTATCCCGCATTTCCCGTCAGCTGTTGCAGGAAAACGGCCGTGAACCCACCGCCGATGAGATCGGTGAGCGCATCTCCATGAGCCCCGAAAAGGTTCGCGAAATTATGAAGATCGCGCAGGATCCCGTCTCTCTCGAAACACCTATCGGTGAGGAAGAGGATAGCCACCTTGGCGATTTCATTCCCGATGACGATACCCCCTCTCCCGCAGAGGCAACCTCTACAAGCATTCTCCGCGAGGAGCTGGAGCGCCAGCTGCACACCCTCACACCCCGTGAGGAGCACGTTATCAAGCTCCGCTTCGGTCTCTATGACGGCCGCACCCGCACGCTTGAGGAGGTTGGTAAAGAATTTGATATTACCAGAGAGCGTATCCGCCAAATTGAGGCAAAGGCATTGCGTAAGCTCCGTCATCCCAGTCGTGCAAGACACCTCAAGGGCTTTATGGAGTAATTTTAGTTCACTGTAACAAAAACCAAACGCCCGAATTGTGCACATTGGTGCAACGGGTAAGCAATGTGCCAAAAACTGTCAGTGAATATTTGTGCATAGTTCCATTCATTTTTGAACGTCGTATGTACGCGCTCAAAGGGGAATCGTGTGTTGCGAATTTCGTAACAAAAAATTCACTTGACATCGGGTAGAAAATAGTGTAAAATATAGCGTATAAACGTATTTTATCGCGCTCGCGCGTATACGCGAGGCGATGCCACGATTTTTTGGGAGGAATAAACCATGAACAAGAGACTGACCGCGCTCCTTCTTTGCCTTGTAATGATGCTTTCTGTTTTCTTGGCAGGATGTGCCGAGAGTTCAGAAGAGGATGCAAAGGAAGAGCTGGAGCAAGCAAAGGTTGCAAGTAACATGACGCTGACGATGTGGATCGTTTCCGAGTCCCCTGTGGCCGAAAGCATCCGCGCAGATGTCACCAAGGCAATCAACGTCTTGACCAAAGCAAAATACAAGACTCAGCTTGAGATCTACTACCTCAGCGAAGAAGAGTATTTTGAAAAGGTAACCGATGCTATGGAGGAGTATACCGCGGCTAAAAAGCAGCAAAGCGGTAACAAGCCCGCAGAGACCGGTACCACCGCAGAGGAAGGCGGCACAACCGCTGAGGAGATCATAACCGACGAGAACGGTATGTACCGTGATAACTACCCGATCGTACTCCAAAATCAGGTAGACATTATTTACATCGGTGATGTTGGAGAGATGTCCGGTCAAGAGATGTATAACGAGCTCCGTGCAGGCGATTGGCTTGCAGCTCTTGATGAAACCATTAAGGGCGATGCCAAAAAGCTTAAGGAATTCGTTTCTCCCACACTGCTCTCCGCTGTTCAGGAGAAGGGCGTTACTTACGCAATCCCCAACAACAACATTATCAGCGAATATACATTCATGTGCCTGAACAAGACATTGATGGATCGCTACTCTCTGCAAGGACACTTGACCAGAGGTTCCATTAAGAGCTTTGCAAACGAATACGTTTATCAGTTCATCGATCAGATCGCTCGTTACGAATCCAACATCCTCCCCATAGATGCAACCTATGAGGATTGCTTGGCTCAACTGGCCTACTACTGGAACATTGATCCCGAGAATTATTCCATCAACAGCGACGAGTTCTCCATTTTCGGTACTCCTTTGTTCAATATGCAACCCAACCGTGGCCAGAATGCTATCGGCGTTCAAAGCTTGTTCGAGAACGAGGAGTTCACCAAGCACTATCTTGCTATCAACGAGTATCGCATCGGTCAAAAGTATCACTACCTTGACACCGATGAGGAAAACCCCATTGTGTTCTTCAGAAACGAAGAAAACAAGGATGTAACTTACGATGCTTACGGTGTTAAGTTTGTTAAGGGTACCCTTGCCGAGCTGAACGCAAAGGGCAACTACGTAGATCCCAAAACCGGCGTAGAGTATTATGCTGTTCCCGTATCTTACCCGAAGGCAACCGCAGATGACATCTACGGCAATATGTTTGCCGTTGCAAGCACCACGCTCAGCGTTGAGCGCAGTATGCAGATCATCACTTACCTCAACACCAATGCCGAATTCCGCAACCTGCTGCAATACGGTATTGAAGGCCAACACTACACCATCGAAAACGGTTATGTTGCTCGCGTTGCAGATAAGAACGGCAACTACTACGAAATGGATATTGACGTAACGGGCAATACGTTTATTGCACACCTTGAGCCCGGTTTGAATGCTGCTATTTGGGAAAACGGCAAAAACCAAAACAGAGACTCTCTTGTTGAACCTCTGCTTGGCTTCAATCTTTCCGAGTATGCACAAACCGCTACGCAATTCGGCACTCCCATTACCGCTACCAATACCAAAACGTACAGCACTACCTTCCGCAGCGGTCTGAATAAAAATGTTCTTTCCGAGGATCCGATCCTCAAGGCATGGCTCGATACCTGTGATGCCGACGTTGAAGAAAAGGGAACGGACGGTGTTTACGTTTTCCGCTCTCGCGAAAAGACACTCAACAACGAGTATTCCGAAATCCTGTATTTCTACAACACCGCCGGCGCATACCGTTTTGGCGTTGAGTCCGAAGAAGTTCCGAAGGAAACCGGAACCGGTTACTATCGTAACAATACCTACACCTATACCGAGGATAACAGTCTGTTTGGTAGCTATACCTTGACAATGGTTTACGACGTTTGTATGACCAGATACGAAGGAAGCTACAAAGTAGTTCAAAAGGTTATGGACGAAGATGGCGAAAATGAGGTATCCCGTACAGAACTGGCTCATACCGAGGTTTTCCTGTTCGACGAGCAAAAATATGACTTTGATATTTACAACACCGAGTCCTACAAGATGACCGTTTACGGTGACCTCTATCTTTCTGATTTCTATGATAACGAGGACATTTTTAATGAACTTGTTAAAATGTATGAGGGCGTAGGAGCCAGCAATCCTACCAACAGAGGTCTTTATTGGAAGACGACTGATGAAAACAAAGCGTACCACTCCTTCCTGATCTACCGCCAGGATATCAAAAATACAACAACCGTTGACATCGTTCCCGTCGTATCCGGAAATCAAATCAAGCTGGTTGTAAATTACAACGAATACAAAAACAGTGAGATCAAGGATCCCGACGGCTACGGCCAAGGTACTCTTATGAGACCCGGTAAGAGATATACACTCTACTACGTTGTTTTGGAAACCGACCTCGATGCAGTCGTAAATGCAAAGAGCATTAGCTACGGTTATTCCGCTACAACACAAACAGAGTTGGAAAACGGTCCTCTTGTTAACGAGTTCCTGAAGGATTCGGAAAAAGACACCTATGCGTTGATTGAAATCGGAACCGAAAAGCCGATCAGCTTTGACGCAAAGGGTATGCTGAATACCGAGGTTGTTAAGTATATGGCAGAGTTGAATACGATTGCTATGGATCTTTTGAGTAGCTGCAAAACTCCTGCAGAGCTCAAAAAGATGGTAGGATACCTGAGCACCCTGCTCAACACCGAAGAGGCGTTGGTAACCGTATATAAGAACTACCCCGAAATCAACGAAAACAATCCTGCTCCCGGTGTAGATGCAAGCTTTATTGCAGTTGTTAAGAAGAATTCCGGTACGATCGTTTCCGAAGAAAACTTTAGTGAACTGTTCTATCAGCTCACCCACATTACAAACTATGGCACAATGGAAGATGTGAAGGAAGGTCTTACAAGAATCAACGAGATGAAAGAAGCAAAATACGATGAATTCCGTCCCGCATTCTACTCGCCTTACGGCATCTACTATTTGTGGATGGAAGCATATCAGTATCTTCCCGCAGATATGCAACCCACCGAATAAAAACATTTTTTCGGCGCAGACGAAATAGTCTGCGCCGATTTTTTTTATAAAATCTTATTTTTTTTACACAGGGTACTTGTAAAAAAAGGTAGGGTATGATAAAATGATAGAAAGAGAACCCTTGAAAGGAAGATTTACTATGTTTGGAGAACAAAAGGTATGCTTCTCGGGCGTGCAGCCCAGTGGCAACCTGACCATTGGAAATTATCTTGGTGCTATTAAAAACTTTTCCGAGTATTCGGAAAAGTATAAGACGTTTTACTGCGTGGTTGATGAGCACGCGATTACGGTTCGCCAAAATCCCGCGGACCTTCGCCGCCGCACTTATGAGACGTTGGCGCTCTATATGGCTTGCGGTCTCGATCCCGAAAAGAACACGCTTTACGTGCAATCCATGGTACACGAGCACGCAGAGCTTGCATGGCTGCTCAACTGCTTTACCATGTTTGGCGAGCTTTCCCGTATGACGCAGTTTAAGGATAAGAGCGCAAAGCATGCCGACAACATCAATGCAGGTTTGTTTACCTATCCCGTCCTGATGGCAGCCGATATTCTTTTGTTCCAAACCGACGTTGTTCCCGTAGGCATCGACCAAAAGCAACACGTTGAGCTTTGCCGTGATATTGCCAACCGTATCAATCAGATCTATCCGGATATGTTTACTGTTCCCGAGCCCATGATGGCAAAGAGCGGCAAAAAGATCATGTCCTTGGCAGAGCCCACCAAAAAGATGAGCAAATCCGATGAGAACACCAACGCGGTTGTTTATATTCTGGACGATAAGGATACTATCATTCGCAAATTCAAGAGAGCCGTAACCGACTCCGAGGCCGAGATCCGTTTTGCAGAGGAGAAACCCGGTGTCAGCAACCTCATGACCATCTATTCCTGCTTTACGGGCAAGAACTACGAAGAGATCGAGCGCGAGTTTGCAGGCAAGGGATACGGTGACTTCAAGCTTGCCGTAGGCGAAGCTACCGCCGATGCATTGGCACCCGTTCAAGCACGTTTTGCCGAATTGATGGCAGACAAAGCTGCACTTGAGGCGCAAATGAAGAAGGGCGCCGAGGAAGCGTCCTACTACGCTCGCCGCACACTTTCCAAATTTCAAAAGAAGCTTGGCTTTGTGCAGGTTCGATAAAATTGCTATTTGTTGCATAATGCACCTAAAAATAGGGGAAAATCCGTATGGGTTTTCCCTTATCTTTTTGTGTGATAGGAGTTTTGGTATGTATCTTCTCATTGGCTTGTTTGTCTTTCTTTTGTGTTATGTTCTCACGCCCTTGGTGGGGCGATTGGCGTGGAAGATCGGGGCGATCGACGTTCCTTTGGACGGTCGGCGAATGCATCGCAGGAGTATTCCGCGTGATGGGGGAGTGGCTATTTTTGGTGCGTTTCTTGTCGGTCTTGCTGTCCTTGGAGAATGGGATATTTTTCTGATCTGTCTTGCGTTTGGCAGTGGAACGATGGTGCTTGTCGGTCTTGCCGACGATATTTTCGGGCTTGGGCCGTGGGCAAAGCTTTTGTTTCAGGTTGCCGTGTCAACGGCGGCGGTTTTTGGAGTCGGCATGACAGATGGTATCTGGACCTTTGTCGCCATTCTTTGGGTGGTTCTCTTGACCAACGCACACAATTTTATCGACGGTATGGACGGGCTTTTGTGCGGTTGCGGTGCCATAGAATGCTTAATGCTCGGTGCCTGCTTTTTTATAGCGGGAGAGGGAATTTTAGGCATTACGTCTCTTTATTTAATGGCGGCATGCCTTGCATTTCGCGTCTTTAACCGCTATCCCGCGCACATCTTTGCGGGAGATTCGGGATCGGAAGCACTCGGCTTTGCACTTGGGTTACTGTCATTGCCGCTTTTTGGAGAGGGAATGAACCTGTCAACACTTGCTCCGTTCTTCATCTTTGCGTATCCTATTACCGATCTTGTCAGCACGGTAGCCAGACGGATCTTACACGGTTACAGTCCTTTTCGCGCCGATAGGGCACACCTGCATCACCGTGTTTTTGCGGCAGGCATATCGCACTCTGAATGCACCGATATTTTAATGAGTCTTTGCGCGGTGTCGGGCGTGTTGGGGGTTCTCATCAGCACCGAGACCTTATGGCTGATTGCGGGTATCGTTTGCCCTCTGGCGGCATGCTTTTTAGCATCGGTCAAGCGTTACGTTTTGATTTCTCATCATTAAAATGGAGTTATTGCTATAAAAAAGGAAGATTGTTTGTGCAATTTTCCTTTTTTCGCTTGACAAATGGTGTGTGGGTGTGTTATTATGTATATATAGTATTATCCAATACTATATAGATTTTCCAAGACAAAAGGAGAAAAGTCGTTATGGGCATTATCTTTACCATTGTTTTGCTTTTGTTCGTAGCATGCAGTGTTCTGTGGTCGGTATTCGTCCGCAAGCTGGTGAAAACAAGAATTAAGAGCATATCTCGCATTTTGTGTGTTGTTCTGGCTTTTGTTGGAACAATGATTGTTAAGGGCGCTTTAACAGGCCCCGATTTTGCCAAGGGCACATTGCTTCCCTTGCTTTCCGGCGTACTTCCCGCAGCGATTATGGACGCTATCAATGCATCTCCCATGCTGCTCCAAGCCGCAACCGGTTTGCCGGTAGCATTTGTTGCACCTTTGGTATTTGTTGTTCTTTACATCGTTCTGTCCATTTTGGCAGGAATTGTATGCTTGATTATCATTGCTGCGGTTCGTCCCGGTAAAAATAGCCAAGCAGCTTCGGCAACCAAAGCAAAGAAGTCGAAGAAAAATTCCGAGGACGACGATGAGGAAGAAATCGAAGCCGAAGAATATGACGACGATGACGATGACGAGGAATCCACAGATGGCACCGGCAACAATGCGCCTTATGCAAAGGCAAGAGCATTTGCTTGGTCTTTTGTATCCGCAGTTATCTCCCTTGCTGTTGTTTTGCTTCCCGTTGCATTCTATAGCAACTTGTTTGCAGGCGCTGCAGATGTTGTTGCAGAAGCGGGTCTCTTTGGTGCAAATGCAAACAAGGTAGTCAACACGATTTCCGAGGATTACGTTGAACCCATTGCAAAAAGCCCTGCTGTTCAAGTGTTCCGCATTTTTGGTGGTGACGCAATGATCAACGGTGTTACATCCTTTACCTTTAAGGATCAAACCATTCGTTTGGGCGATGAGGTAAATGCCATCATCGACCTTGCCGGCAATGCTATGCCCCTTGTTAAGGCCGGTGGCCTGGATAAATTTGGCGAAGAGGAAGCAGAGGCCCTGGTTGAAATTGCTGATTCCTTTGGCGAATCCAAGTTCCTCACTGTTGTTGCTTCCGAGGTAGTATATCTTCTGACCGACGATATGGTTAACGGTGAGAAGGAAATGCCCATGGCTGATGACGAAATGTTTGGCGGCTTGATCACCAAGACCATCACCATCGTACACGATGATGCTAAGGATACCAATAAGTTCAAAGCCGATGTTAAGACGGTTGCCCAAATGGCAAGTGCACTCATTAAGGGTGGCGTTCTGGCAAATATGAAAAATACCGATGCTTTGCTCGACGGTCTTGCAAACGGACACACGATTACCGATGTAATCATTGTTTTGGGCAAGAACGGTAGCATGAAGTGCCTTATTCCCGAGGTTACCAATATTGGTATTGAAACTATCGGCTCTTATGTAAAAGTAAAAGACGACGCAAACGAAGCTTACAATGAGCTGATGAATACCATCGCTGCTGACCTCAACAGCGTAAAGGGTCTTGACGATGCAACCAAGGTTGCCGAGCTTTCTTCCAAGCTCTTTGATGCATTCGACCACGCAGGTATCGTTGTAGATAAAAAGGTGATCGACCTCTACTCCGTTGCTATGATCGACGGTATTCTCAACGAAAAGAGCGGTGACGTTACCGCTACCGATGTTCAAAGCTTCTTCGTTGCGTATGCAACAAAGAAGGATGCAAGTGCTCCTGCAGTTCTTGCAAGCATGATCAATGCTATTTCTGCACTGGATGCTACCGTTGATACTTACGGTGCTGACGTTGCTGCAATTCTTGCAAATGGTGCTACTAATATGCTTGGTACCAACGAGGGTGCTCTTTACGATGCAATCGTAAACGTTCAACTTAAAAAGGCACTTGCCGAGGGTACTTCGGCTAACACCGCAGCTTTGCAAAGTGTAGAGACGTTTGAAAAAGTCACTCTCCTTGTATTTATGAATGAGCTTCTCGTCGACGTTGACGAAGCTACCAACAAGATTACCGATGCTACCCTGAGTGGTGAAGCAAACGCTATCGGCGGCATCTTCTCCAAGGCAGACGCTCTCATTAGTGAAGTTTCCGGCGAGATCAATATCGGCACTATGGCAGAGGCCGTAGGTGATATTCTCAACTCTCTGCAAACTTCCAAGTGTGTAGGTCCTGAACGCACCTCCAAGCTCTTCATTGCAATCGTTCAATCCGAAATGGTAAGAAATACCGCTAACATGGATATCGCAACCGCAACCGAGCTGGGCACCAAGGGCTCCACCGGCACCAATGTTGACTATGCAAAGACCTTTAAGACCATCTCCAATGCAATGGACGTTCTCCAAAACATGAACAGTGCAACGGAAGAGGGTATGACCACCGAAGCACTCACCACTGTGCTCAAGGACCTCAATCCTCAAACCGCAGGCATGATGGAAACCTACATCACCGAGGAGAGACTGGCTGAGGATTACGGCTTGAACGAAGAACAATCTACGTCCGCCGCTCCTCTGATCTCCGACGTATTCGGTTACTGGAATGACCCCGAGGTCAACATGACCGAAGAAGAGAGCAAGAAGGAAGCAGAGGCACTCAGCGACGTTATGAACCTCGTTACCTCCGCAAGTGACAAGGCAAACAGCGGCGAATCCAGCCAAACCGTATTCGGCGGTGAGGATAGTGTACTCGGTAAATCCGCAGACGAAACCGTTGAAACCTTCATGTCCTCCGAGGCACTCAAGCACTCCTTGAACAAGAACAGCGAAGACGGCACTCTTGACGGCGACCCCTTCGGCATGAGTGGTATGCTGAATAATAGCGAAGGCAGCTCTGAGTCGGAAGAACTCAAGAGTGCAATCGGCAATTACTACGCAAACTCCGAGGATAAGGAAAACGATAAGGAATCCTTGACCAACCTCGGTAAGCTCTTCGGCTTTACCACAGAAGAGATGAATGAAATCCTTGGCGAATAATTTACCAAGAATTTCAAGCAAAATAAAATAAACAGAGGGAGACCGCAAAGGTCTCCCTCTGTTGCCCCAAAACTGTTGAATAAGGGGGCTTTTTTGAACAAAGGTATTGCAATTTTTCTATAAAAATGATACAATAAAGAAGAAGAAATATCAGTAAGGAGACTGTATTATGAATATTACCGAAATTTTAGCGCGTTGCGATCACACTCTGCTTTTGCAAACCGCGACATGGGATGAGATCCGCGCCATTTGTGATGACGGCATGAAATATCACACTGCATCCGTTTGCATTCCCCCTTGCTATGTAAGAGAGGCAAAGGAATACGTTGGCGATCGCCTTGCTATCTGTACCGTTATCGGCTTTCCGAACGGGGATAGCACCACCGCCGTTAAATGCTTTGAAACCGCCGAGGCACTCCGCGAGGGTGCTGACGAGATCGATATGGTCATTCACGTAGGTGATCTTAAGGCAGGCAATGATGAGAAAATCCTTGAAGAGATCCGCGCCATCAAAAAGGCTTGCGGCGATAAGATTCTCAAGGTTATTATTGAGACTTGCCTTCTCACCGATGATGAGAAAATAAAGCTTTGCGAGATCGTTAATGAGTCCGGCGCTGAGTATATTAAAACCTCCACCGGTTTTTCCACCGGCGGTGCAACCTTTGCGGATGTGGAGCTTATGCGTGCCCATTCTGCAGAGCATGTTAAGGTTAAGGCTTCCGGCGGTATCAGCTCCCTTGAGGACGCCGAGAAGTTTATTGAGCTTGGCGCTGAACGTCTCGGAACAAGCCGCATAGTAAAAATAGCCATGGCTCAGGAAGTGGACAACGAGTCCTATTGATATTAATTTCAAAGAAAAAAGGAAGGGATTATCCCTTCCTTTTTTCTTTGAAATTGCTTAAAAAAATGAATTTGTATATCCAACGACATATAAATATGCAGGGCAGGCTGAGCAGAAGCCACATTAGAGAAAACTGCGGACATATCTGGCCCATCAGGTTCATCGGCATATTTGAATAATCCCATACAGACCATTTAAGACGAAGATTAACAAGACAGCCTACAATAAACTCAAGGGCTGTAACAACTGCCGAGCACATAAGAAGCTTTTTCCATATTCGGTC
>JAZORZ010000017.1:0-14464 GCA_045656885.1 Eubacteriales bacterium | reverse complement strand
TTTTTTGTTTTTTGTGGTATAATTAAGGAAAAGGCGGTGATTTTATGTTTCTGTTTTCAAAACGCAATCGTATTATCAAAAAAGCTGTTGCAAAAACTGTTTCTACATTTACCGATAGAACCCCAAAAATATATCAACACTTCTTTTACGGTGCATTTGATCTTGCTCCCGAAAATCTTGTCATCTAGTATTTATTTGAAACCGATGACGATTTAGATAAAGCACAAGAAATCGGTTTGTGCGCAGAACTTGACGCAACTACAATCCGAAATTTGATTTTTTACGGATACCCCGAAGAAGCAGTTGAAAAAATCGATACGAGTTCGAAATCGTATAAGATAGAATTTCGCGGTGAAGCCTCTGAAGACGAGATCAATTATTTAAGAAATGCTTTAAAAAATAGAAAGGCTCACGTTTCTTTTACAACCCAAGAAGATATAGATCGCGAGGCGAACGGAGATTACCACCTTTATTTCCAATGAGTTTGGTATCAAAATTATAGTTATTAGCCAACGCAAAGGCACCCAAATGGGTGCCTTTGCGTTGGCAGAGAAGGAGAGATTCCCTATTGTGCCGCAGCTTGCACAGCAAGCGGGGCGCAGATAACCGAGCATAGCCGAGTCGGAAAGCTCGCTTTCCAGTGAGGCGGCGAAGGTTGCTCCCGCGGCGGCTCGTCGCAGACGAGCGTAGTGCGTAGCAAAAGAATGCTTTGCATTCTTGCACCGCGAGGAGTAGCGTTCAAATCCTTCTTCTCCCGTTTTTCTACATTTTTTACAATCCCCCACTTGACATCGCACGCAAAATATAATATAATAATTGTGTCTTTGCAAAATTTTATAAAGGAGATGCACATCATGAGACACACCAAAAAAATCCTCTCTTTGCTGTTGGCGGTTTTGATGCTCTCGACCACGTTGTTTGCAACCGGTTGCGATCAGATTTCCTCGATCATCGACGGCTTCATCAACTCCGAAGAGACCACCCCCAACCAAGAGGACGTAACCACTACGCCCAACGCAATCACGACCCCCGACAGTACAACTCCTGACATAACGACTCCTGACGTAACGACTCCCGACAACACTACCCCCGATAACACCACTCCCGGCACCGATACCCCCATTACTCCCCCCTCCGTATTCGACGGCATCGAGTTCAGTGACCCCGCAGAGGTAATTCCCGCAGCGTATGCGCTTGCAAACGGTGCATATCTTGAAGGCACCTGGACACTCAAGGGTAAGGTTATTGAAACCGGCAAGTTCAATGCTGACAGCAGCGACATGCACGTTACCATTGTTGTGGAAGGTTATGAAGAGTATCCCCTTTATTGCTACTTTTTGAAGAACTGCACCTCTGATGTTACCGTTGGTGACATTATTGCGGTGCAAGGTAAAATCAAGAACTACAACAACATAATCGAGTTTGAAAAGCCCAACATGATCGCGCACGAGAACGTTGAGCTTCCCCCCGCTCCTGTTGTAGGTTATGATGAGATCGAATGTGACGACCCCGCAGTGGTCATTCCCCAAGCTTATGCACTGGCAGTCGGTGCGTCTTTGAGCGGCACATATACCCTCAAGGGTCAGATCATCGCCTCCGAGGGCTACGACAGCCAATACGGTGACATCTCCGTTACCATTGTTGTAGAGGGCTATGAGGATTACCCCATCTACTGCTATCAGATCAAAAAGGATGCTGACAAGCTCGGCCTTGGCGACTATATCGCAGTTCAAGGTAAGATCAAGAACTACAACGGCACCATCGAATTTGAAAAGCCCGAGTTGCTTGCATACAAGGAAGGCACGCTTGCTCCCTCTATCGACATCGAGCCCAAGCCCGGCACAGGCCTTGCAGAGGGCTACAACGTAATTACCATTGAGCAAGCTCTTGAAATTGCAAAGCTCGCTGACGGTGCGATCACCGACAGATACTACATTCTTGCTACCGTTTCCACCGTTACCAACGCAAAGTACGGTGCTATGTACATCGAAGACGAAACCGGCTCTATCTCTGTTTACGGCACGTACAGCGAGGACGGCAAGATTGCTTACGCCGATATGAAGAACAAACCCGCAAAGGGCGACCTCGTTCTGCTCTCCTGCACGCTGCAAACCTACAACGGCAACGCCGAGGTTCAAAACGCAAGAGTGATTAAGTTCCAAAAGGTTGTTATTGACGAGACCCCCTACACCGAAATGAGCATTGCAGATGCACGTAACGCAAAAGAGGGCGATCTTGTTAAGGTAACCGGCGTTGTTGCACAGATCACCTATGCTTCCGGCTTTGTTCCCAACGGCATCTACCTTGTTGACGGCACCAACTCCATTTACGTATTTGACTCTGACCTTGCAGCTTCTGTTGAAGTTGGCAACACCATTACCATTCTTGCAGAAAAGACCTGGTGGATCCTTGATACTGAGGTATCCTTTGCTAACAAGTTTGGCTATCAGGGCTGCAACCAGCTGGCTGATGCTTGGCTGATTCAAAACGACGAGTTTATTTCTCAACCCGATTACTCCTGGGTGACCGAGACCACCGTTAAGGATATTCTCGCAACTCCCTTTACCACCGACATCACCACCACCGTTTATAAGGTAACCGCATTGGTTAAGGAATCCATCGGTCAGGGCTTTATCAACTACTACATTGATGACCTTGACGGCATTACCGGCTCCTACGTTTACACCCAATGCAACGGCGGCGACCTTGATTGGCTCAAGGAATTTGACGGCAAGTTCTGCACCGTTTACCTCTCTGTAATCAACGCAAAGAGCACCGCGACCGGTTGCGTATGGCGCTTTAAGGTACTCAAGGTTGTTGACGAGGGCTTCACATTTGATAAAGCAGACGCTCCTCAATACGCACTTGATTACCATGCACTCGATCAATTTGAAACCAAGTATACCGCAGACCCCGCACAGGAAATGCTCACCTCCCTCTCCTCCGAGCTTCTTGGCTTTGAGAATGTTACTCTTTCCTATGCTTCCGACAACACCGATATCGTCTACTTTGAAATTGTTGACGGCAAGGTCATTATGCACTGTGGCAAAACCTACGGCAAGGCAACCGTAACCGTTACCGCAACTCTTGATGGCGTAACCGCTACCACCACCATCGTTGTTGAAAATGCTGAAGCTCCCACGATCGAATACATCACCGTTAGTGATGCAATCAACGCAGCCGACGAGGAGATCGTTACCGTTAAGGGTATCGTTGGTCCTTCCCTCGTTAACCAAACCGGCTTCTACCTCTTTGGCGAGGACGGCAGCATAATTGCTGTTAAGGTGCTTGACAAGACACAGTTTGAAGGCCTTTCCATCGGCAACGAGATCATTCTCACCGGTAAGCGCGAGATCCAAAAGAAGGATGACTCCGCTACCAGCTACTACGGTCAAACCTGCATTGAGGATGCTACCATTGTTGTAAACTTTAAGGGCAACCATGATTACCCCACCAACAAGTTCATCACCGATAAGACCATTGCAGATATCAAGAATTATCCCATTACCGAGGACCACACCACCGAGGTTTACGTCCTTACCGGTATTTTGACCTTCCCCTCCGGCTACGGTCAGCCCGCTATCTGGGACGATAATGACAACTCCATCGGCTTCTACTCCAGCGGCTCCGGTCAATACAGCTTCCTGCAAGAATATGCAGGTCAAGAGGTTACCCTCGAGATCGCGATCTGCAACTGGAACGGCAAGACCTGGTGGACCGGTTGTGCAATCGCAATCCGCCTCGCTGACGGCACCAAGATTGTAAACCAACTCAATTTCAACAAATAAACTAAAAACAACAAAAAAGCCACCCACTTGGGTGGCTTTTTCATTACATGATGCGTTATTCTGCTGTTTCACGGTATTCCTTTGGCGTTTTCCCTGTATGCTTTTTGAATAGCTTTGAAAAATATTGCACGTCCATAATGCCGCAATGCAGAGCAATGGTTTGAATTTGCAACCGTGTTGTGATCAGCAAATGCGCGGCGTGCTTCATGCGTTTTTCGCGCACGTATTCGGATACCGTTTTCCCCGTTTCCTTTTTGAAAACGGTGGCAAGATAGCCCTCGCTGAGCCCCTCGGCGGCGGCGATAGCGGAAAGTGTCAGGGGTGCGGAAAGGTCGGAATCAATGAGCAAGATCGCCTTTTGCACGGCGGGAGAGTATTTCCTTGTGACGTGTTTTCTGACCAGTCGGCAATAGGAGCGAAACATTTCGTTCATCAGCGGCGGGAATGCGGAAAGCACCGACGTCTCTTCAATTTTGCGCGCAAAATCAGATGATATGCGGTCAAGATATACCGGGTGTACACCGCCTTCCTCGGCGGCTTTTCTAAGCAACGTATTCATAATAATGCTATAATTTTTGATACTGCGCAGGGGCGATGCGCTTCGCATTTCAAGCTGCATCGATTCAAAACCGAGCAAGAATTGTTTTTCCTTGTGAATCTGCCCCAGCGTGACCGCACGGATCATTTCGTTTTCAAATTCGTAGCGTTTTTCGAGCACCTTCATATTGGCAAGGTGATCGTCAAAGCTATCGGTGCGGGGTGCCTCGCTCAACAGTGATACCGGCACGTGATGCTCGCGGTTAACGTCAACAACAGCAAAGGACGGGCGATGCCAAATGCGCTCGCAAAAGGTTTCGAGCATAACAAAGAGCAAGTTCGTGTCACGCAAAACAGGCAAAGACGTGTAATATTCGCGTACCGTGCGTTGCATTTGCGGAGAAAGCCCGTTTTCTTCGCTCATTTCAAGCATCTCCTCTTCGGTGATGGGAGCGGATAGATAAGGCCCCATTAAAAGTACCTCTTGTTCCTCCCCCTCCGGCAGAAGAAAATACACCCATGCGCGGCGGTAGGCATCGGTTTGCTTATACATGGTGTAATGCGTAAGATCATTTTGAAAAAGGCGGCGTGCCGAATCTGCCGAAACCTCTGTTTCGTTCAAAAGGGGGTGGATCTCTCGCATGGCATAAAAATCCGCCTCGGCAATGCGCGCCAAGCGGACGTGACTTTTTTGAAAGGTATCCTGAAGCAGTGAGAGTGCTTGCTCGTGTTGCATATTCCCCTTCTCCTTTCTCTCTTTGCGAAAAAGATTCGCCATTTTTTACTAATTATAACATAATATTTATATATTTTCAATATTTTTTGCACAAAAAGATAAAAAATATACAAAAACAAATAAAAATTTTCCTCACGCAAAAAGTCGAAAATATTTATAATTAAATATGATGGAATTAAGGTCGAAAATGCGGCCTTAATGACAGAGCGTAATTTTCCAAAAAAATTTAGAAAAGAGGAAAACAACAATGAAAAAAGCACCTTTGCTTGATGCCAACGGCAAACGCAAGTTTGGCATGAGAGACTGCTTAGCTTATGCAGCAGGCGACTTTGGCTGCAACATGAGTTTTGCACTCAAGGGTACCATGGCCATTTTTTGGACACAGTTTATGCGTATGGACTCCATTCTGTATGCAGGTCTCCTTATCCTTGTGCAAATTTGGGATGCAATCAATGATCCGCTCATCGGTTCGATCATCGACAATGACAAGCGCAGAAAGTACAAAAGAGGAAAATTCCTCGCTTACATCTGGCTCGGCTCTCTCGGTCTTCTCGTAGCCGGCGCACTTTGCTTTATCCCTTGGGTTAAGGACTCACAACCCGCTATTAAGGCAATCGTATTTGTATCCGGTTATATTCTTTGGGATGCATTCTACACCATTGCAAACGTTCCTTACGGTTCCCTGCTTTCTCTGATTTCCAACGATCCCGCGGACAGAGCATCTCTTTCTGCTTGGCGTTCGGTTGGTTCTATGATCGGAAATATGGTTCCTATGGTTCTTCTCCCCGTTATCATCTATGATGACAACAACAATATTATGGGCAACCGCGTATTCCTTGCCGCTCTGATAATGGGCGTCTTTGGATTTTTCGCTTTCCAATTTATGATTCGCAACACAGTTGTTCGCGTAGAAGAGAATGTATCTGTTAGCGAAGAACCTCAAAAATTCAACGTGCTCAAAGCAATGAGCAACTTCATGAAAAATCGCCCCGCTGTTGGTGCAACCATTGCAGCTATGGGTATGTTCATTGGTATGCAAGCAGCATCTACTGCTGTTACCGTTATGTTCCAATCCTACTTCAAAAATGTTGGTATTTCGGGTATCGTTACCATGTTTGCAATGATTCCGATTGTAGCATTTACTCCCCTGGCACGTAAGCTTGTTGTAAAATACGGCAAAAAAGAGCTCTCTGTTCTCGGCTCCATTTGCTCGGTTGCCGCTTGCACCATCATGTTGCTCGCCCCCATTACTCCCGACGGCAAGGGCCTTTTGATTTACATCCTCTGCCAGCTCCTTAACTCTCTGGGCATGGGTATTTACAGCACCGTTTCTTGGTCTATGATGGGTGATGCTATCGACTATAACGAATGGAAATTCGGCGCACGCGAGGAAGGTACCGTATATTCTCTGCACTCCTTCTTCCGTAAGCTCGCACAAGGTATTGGTCCTTCTATGGCTCTTGTTATTATGGTTGCACTCGGTTACTCCGAAATCAACGCCGGCAATCAGCTGTTTAGCGTAGCACTGAACATGCGCTATCTTGTTGCAGCTTTGTACTTGTTTGCTGCTGTTATGCAATTTGTTGGTCTTGCACTTGTTTACAACCTTGACAAGAAGACCCTCGAACAAATGACAACTGAGTTGGACGCAAGACACAATTCCGAAAACACACAAGCTGTTGCAAGTGACAGCGAAGCAACAGTTTGATAGGAGGTAATAAAAATGAAGAAAATATTATCTTTGATTCTCGTTGCTCTTTTGATTCTTCCCGTGCTTTCTCTTGCCGGATGCGGTTCCATTAATAAATCCGAAGTTTCCATTCTTTGGAGCGGCGACGGACAGGTAAAAGTTCCCAACAGTTTGATCAACTCAATGGAAAGAGCAATGTACATTGAAAACATTGATTACGTACATTACGGTGCCAACCTGGATTCCAACAAACAACTTGAGCAGGCAAAAGAAGTTTTGAACAAAGGCTGCGCTGTTCTGGTTGTAGAACTCGTTTCCAACCTTTTTACACAAGAAATCGTAGATGCTGCAAAAGAGAAGAACGTACCCGTTATCTTCTTTAACTGCAGTGTTGAGGAAAGTGTTGTAAACAGCTACGATAAATGCATAGTTGTAAGCTCTGATTTGAACACCGTAGCAGACGTTCAAGGGACAATGATCGCTGATTACATCAAGGCAAACTTTATGGATCTTGACAAGAACAAAGATGGAAAAATCAGCTACGCAGCTTACGATACAGGAATCATTTCGATTGCTGCAGTAGAAAAAGCCAATGAATTGCTCGCAACCAAAGATTATCGCGTAAGCAACAAAAAATTTACAACAAAAAAAATCAACACTTCTATTGAGCTTTACGATCTGGAAAACGTAATGCTTGAATTCCTTATTAATGGCGAAATCCAAGATGCTATTTTGGAAAATGTTGAACTGATCCTCACCGAAAATGACAACATCGCTTTTGCCGTTCTCCTTGCTCTGCAGGCAAAGGATTACAACACCGATAAGCTCAAGACACAATCCATTCCTATGTTTACTCTGGATAACACCGTAGACTACAAGGAGTATGTTTTGGCAAACAGACCTGAAATTGATACCGACCTGTTGATTAAAGATACCGACAGCGAAAAGATCATTAAGCAAAAGAATAAGGAAATCAAAAAGATCAAAGAGCTTCAAAGCTACTATGAACAAAACGCCTTCCTTGTTGACCTTACTGCTGTAAATGAATCTGATCTCGCCGAAATGATCTACACCACCATCAACGTAATCGATACCGGCAGAATCGCAGGCACTGTTATTGCAGATGATGACACGATTGCAGTAAGCGTTGCAAAAATTGTTAAAAACCTTATCAAAGGCAAGGATATGTTCCTCAAGGTTGCTTCCAAAGTGAAGGATGACGAACCCGCAAAGGTAACCGTCGAGGGGCGTGTGGTAAAAGTTCGTTACACCGTTTACGCACAATAATCAATTTTACGTTTCGATTCTTTAACACCTCTGGCGTCCGACTGCTAAGACCGTCGGACGCCGTTTTCAGGGAGCAGTTCCCCGCTCCCGCTCGTTTTGAATACAATTGAAAGGATATATACACCGTGAGAAACATTATCAACCTGAACAAGGATTGGCTGTTTGTTAAGGACAGCACCGATATTACCGTGAGCCAAGGCGAGAATGTAAATCTGCCCCACTCCTGGAATGCCGTTGACGGTATGGACGGCGGTAACGACTACTTCCGCGGTCACTGCGTTTACCGCAAGACCCTGAAGAAGGCGGACCTGCCCGAGGCAGATCTCTACTACCTTGAAATTCGCGGCGCTAATGCTTCTGCCGACGTCTTTGTTGGCGGCGAAAAGCTTGCACACCACGACGGCGGTTACTCCACCTGGAGAGTAAACCTCACCGAAAAGATCGCAGACGAGACCGAGATTGCCATTGTTGTTGAAAACACCATCAACGAGACCGTTTACCCCCAAATGGCAGACTTCACCTTCTACGGCGGTATCTACCGTGACGTAAACCTCATTGCCGTTAACAAGGCACACTTTGATCTTGACTACTACGGTGGCTACGGTCTGATGATCACCCCCACTGTTGAGGGCAAGAACGCAAACGTAGAGGTAAAGGTATTTGTTAAGGACCTCACCCCTGCACAAAAGCTTGTTTACACCATTTATGATAAAGAAGAAAACGAAGTTGCTAAAATCGAGAGCACCGAGACCGTTGTAAACTTCTCTCTTGAGGACGTTCACCTGTGGAACGGCCGCAAGGATCCTTACCTCTACTGCTGTGAGGTTGAGATCGTTGAAAATGGCGAAGTAATTGATAACGTATGCCATCGCTTTGGTTGCCGTACCTTCAAGATCGATCCCCAAAACGGCTTCATTCTCAACGGCGAGGAGTATCCCCTGCGCGGCGTTTCCCGTCACCAAGACAGATGGGGCTTTGGTAACGCTCTGCTCCCCGAGCATCACGAGGAAGATATCGACCTCATCTGCGAGATGGGCGCTACCACCATTCGTTTGGCTCACTATCAACACGATCAATACTTCTATGACCTGTGCGACGAGCGCGGTCTTGTAATCTGGGCAGAAATTCCTTACATTTCCAAGCATATGCCCACCGGCCGTGAGAACACCATCACCCAAATGAAGGAGCTCGTAACCCAAAACTACAACCACGCATCTATCGTTGTTTGGGGTCTTTCCAACGAGATCTCCATCGGCGGCTCTACCGAGGACCTGCTTGAGAACCATCGCATTCTCAACGACCTCTGCCACGAAATGGATAAGACACGTCTTACCACCATTGCAGCAGTTTCGATGTGCAAAATGGACGATCCTTATCTTCTCATTCCCGACGTTGTTTCCTACAACCACTACTTTGGTTGGTACGGCGGTGACACCACCATGAACGGCCCTTGGTTCGATAAGTTCCACGAGATGCACCCCAACATTCCGATCGGCTGCTCCGAGTACGGCTGCGAGGCACTCAACTGGCACACCAGCGATCCCAAGCAAGGTGACTACACCGAGGAATATCAAGCATTCTATCATGAAGAACTCATCAAGCAGCTCTTCACCCGTAAGTACATTTGGGCAACCCACGTTTGGAATATGTTTGACTTTGGCGCCGATGCAAGAGCTGAAGGCGGCGAAAACGGTCAAAACCACAAGGGTCTTATCACCATTGACCGCAAGTACAAGAAGGACTCCTTCTACGCTTATAAGGCATGGCTCGTATCTCCCGAGGTTGATCCCTTTGTTCACCTGTGCGGCAAGCGTTACGTTGACCGCGTAGAGGACGTTACCAAGGTTACCGTTTACTCCAACCTGCCCGAGGTTGAGCTCTTTGTTAACGGCGAGAGCATTGGCAAAAAGACTGCTGAGGATCACTTCTTCTATTTTGAAGTTAAGAACGTTGGCGAGAGCACCATTGTTGCCAAAGCAGGCGCCCTCTCCGACGAGGGCAAGATCCGCAAGGTTGACGAGATGAACATGGACTACGTTCTTCGCGAAGTAGGTGCCGTGCTCAACTGGTTCGACGTTGTTGAGATCAAGGGCAGATATTCCCTGAACGATAAGATCGCCGATATCATTCAATCCAAGCGCGGCAAGCTCTGGCTGATTTCTATGGGTTTGAAGCTCAAAAAGAAGATGGACGCCAACAAGAAGGGACAAAAGGGCGAAAAGAAATCCGGTGGCTTTGAGGTCAATCTCAAAGACGGCGCTTCCGGTGGAATTATGCAAATGATGGGCGGCTTCACCGTTCTGCGTCTTTCCAGCATGATGGGTATGATGAACATCTCCTTTACCAAGGAAGAATTGCTCAAGATCAACAAGCAACTCAACCGCATTAGAAAGCCTAAGAAGCTGAGATAATCCATATTGATTGAGAGCACCCAATTCAATGGATTGGGTGCTCTTTTTGCGTTTTCTATTGACAAGCGCCAAGAATGGTGTATAATAAAGATAGCAAAGCCATAAAGTAAGGAGAAGGATGTATGAAAAAGTTTTTTGAAGAATTTAAAAAGTTCATTACACGCGGCAACGTTGTGGATATGGCAGTCGGTGTTATTGTGGGTAGCTCCTTTACCGCCATTGTCAACGGGCTGAGCAATTTTATTCTCAAGCCCCTGATCAACTGGCTATTGGCTCTTATCTTTGGCAAAAATTCGCTTTCCGAAATTTACACCTTTTTGACCAAGGTGGAGACCACGCAAGATGTTTTGGATGCCGACGGAAACGTGATCGGAACCGAGATCGTTCCCGATCTTACGCAGTCTATCTACATCGATTGGGGTGCATTTATCAATGCCGTTATCAACTTTTTCCTCATTGCGTTTGTTCTCTTTACGCTTGTCAAAATCATCAACGCCGTTCGTGAGAGTCAACTTGCCATTGGTGATAAAATCATCGACGGCATTCCCACAAAGGCTGACCGCAAGGCAATGAAGGCGCGCGGCATTAAGCTGGGAGACCCCGAAGCCGTTGCCGCCTATATGGCAGAAAAGACCCGCTTGGAAGAGGAAGAACCCGCTCGCGCCGCCGCCGAAGCCGAAGAAAAGGCACGCCTTGAGCGCGAAGCAAACCCCACCACCGAGGATCTGCTCAAACAGATTTTGGAAGAGATAAAGAAATAAGATTTTGACAACGAAAAGGCAGGCAGTGCCAAGCACTGCCTGCCTTTGATTGTTTATTTGCAAAACGCAAGAATATCTCTTACAACGTCGCCATAGGAGATATCGTTGAGGATCTCGTGGCGGGCGTTGGGATAAACCTTCATAACCGACGTAACGCCTGCTTTGAGAAGCTTTGTTTGCACCTTGTCAACGCCCTCGGTAAAGTCACCGACGGGATCGAGCTCACCCGTTACCAGCAACACGGGAATGTTCTTGGGCATGTTGGTAAACCACTCTTTGCGGTTGGCTTCCTTGGTCAGGGTAATCAGGTCGCCCATGGCACTTACGGTAAATTTGAAGGTGCAAAGCGGATCTGCGTTGTAGCGCATACGCACGTCATAATCAGACGTTAACCACGGATCGGGATCGGCCTCGGTTCCGCCCCCCCACGCATCGTTGTAGTTGCCAAACGCCATGTTTTCAAGCAGCTTGGAAATATGACGCTCGCCGCGCAATGCTTTGATAATCTTAATCAGCATCAATCCCAAGCCCGCTACGGGATTGGGGCCACCCGTGCCCATTACAATGAGCTTATCGGGGGCAACGTATTTCTTTTCGACCGCGAGACGAACCACAAACGAGCCCATGCTGTGACCCATGAGCACGTAAGGGAGCTTTGTGCCCTCGGGCGTGTAATGCTTAATAACGGCATCGGCTACCCTTTTGACGTCGCGCTGCAAGAGGTCGGCACCGTTCTCGGATGCAATAAAACCAAGCTCGCTTGCATCGTTGACCGTATGACCGTGACCGAGGTGATCGTGGCCAAAGCAGATCCAACCTTGCTCTGCCATCTCACTCATAAAACGCTCGTAGCGACCAATGTATTCGGTCATACCGTGCACGACTTGAAAGAAGCCAACCGGCTTTTGGGTGGTGGGCACAAAGACCACTCCCGCCAATTTATGAGTACCGTTGGAAGATAAAACTCTGAGTTCCTGTTTTTTGAATGCCATATCTTATTCCTCACTTTCCGAAAAGGTGCGGCACGCCTTAATGGCGCGGTGCCAGCCCTTCATACGCGCGGCGCGCGTTGCTTCGTCAATAGCAGGGCGATAGATATCTCCTGCACCTAATTTGTTTTTGAGCTCGGCTCTGTCGCGGAAGAACCCTGTTGCAAGTCCTGCAAGGTAAGCCGCGCCCGCAGCCGTTGCCTCGGGATTGGCGGAACGGAGCACCTCTATGCCCGAAAGGTCACTTTGCATTTGCATCAGGAGTGCATTTGCCGATGCACCGCCGTCAACGCGCAAGCTGTGAATTTTGTTGACCTTTCCCGCAACGCTTTCCATATCGGCATTCATTGCAGAAAGCAGATCCTCGCTTTGGTAAGCGATCGATTCAAGAGCGGCGCGAATGATGTGGTTCTTGCCCACGCCTGCACTCAATCCCACAATGGTTCCGCGTGCGTGTGCATCCCAATAGGGCGTACCAAGTCCCGTGAACGCGGGAACAACGTATACGCCACCGCAATCGGCTACCTTCTTGGCAAAATATTCGCTATCCTTTGCATCGTGAATGAGCTTCATTTCGTCGCGCAACCAACGCACGACCGCACCGCCAATGAACACACTGCCCTCAAGGGCGTATTCTATCGGCCTGCCTGCCTCGGTGGCGGCGATGGTGGTCAAAAGACCGTGGGAGCTGTGAATGGCGTTCTCGCCCGTGTGTGTGAGCAAGAAGCAACCTGTACCATAAGTATTCTTTGCCTCGCCTGCTTCAAAGCAGCCCTGCCCAAAGAGCGCGGCTTGCTGGTCGCCTGCGATACCCGCAATGGGAAGCTGTGCACCCATACACTCAAAGTATCCGTAAACCTCGCTGCTGCTGCGGATCTCGGGGAGCATCTCGCGCGGAATGTCCAGAATGTTCAACATTCCATCGTCCCATTCGCCTGTGTGAATGTTGCAAAGCATGGTACGCGATGCGTTGGTTAGGTCGGTAACGAATACGCGACCCTCGGTGAGCTTCCAGGTCAGCCACGTGTCAACTGTGCCTACCATCAATTCGCCTGCCTTGGCGCGCTCGCGTGCGCCCTCTACGTGGTCGAGAATCCATTTGATCTTGGTGCCGCTAAAATAAGGGTCAAGACGAAGCCCCGTCGTGGTGCGCACATATTCTGCATGCCCTGCTTTTTCCAATTCCTCGCAGGTGTCCGCCGTGCGGCGACATTGCCAAACGATGGCGTTATAGATGGGCTTACCCGTTGCGCGCTCCCAAACGATGACCGTCTCGCGCTGATTGGTAATGCCAACCGATGCGATCTCATCGGGCGAGATGCCACTCTTTGCAATGCACTCGGTGAGCGATGCGTACTGATTTGCGTAAATATCCATCGGGTCCTGCTCTACCCAGCCGGGGGCGGGATAGATCTGTGCGATCTCGTGCTGTGCCATAGAAACGATGCGGCTGTCGCGATCAAACAAAATCGCACGCGCGCTGGTCGTTCCCTCGTCAAGAGCGAGAATGTACTTTTTCATAGTTTCCTCCGATCTGCCACTCGTTGGCAAACAGATTTTGGATAAAGGTTCTATATTTATTATACCATTATAATAGGGGGAGTGTCAAGTGTAATTTTTATGTAGGAAAATCCATTGGCTTTTTGTAGGGGCGACCATTGGTCGTCCGCCCCTATTAGCAAGTAATCTCTCGTTTTTTCGGGACGTCGAGGACGTCGTCCCCCACAAAATATCATTTAGTTCAAGACAACCCTCTTAGCGCGTGGGGTCTTGGTGGTGCCCACGCGCTCGCGGCAGCAAAAGCGAGTGGTACACTCGCGCCGACCGTCTGTAAGTAAACTAACAACTTCATTTTGTAATTTTTGCTAGAGAGTTCTTGAGGGGGTGTGGGGGAACTTCTTGCAAGAAGTTCCCCCCACGTCTCTCTCTGAAAACAAAAAAGGGAAAACCTTGCGGTTTTCCCTTTTTTATTATCCAACTTGTAAATTACTGAAGCTCAGCAAAGTACTTAATGGTGCGAACCATTTGGCTGGTGTAGGAGTTCTCGTTGTCGTACCAAGAAACAACCTGTACCTGGTAGGTATCCTCGTCGATCTTTGCAACCATGGTTTGAGTTGCATCGAAGAGAGAACCGTAGGTGATACCGATAACGTCGGAAGAAACGATGGGATCGGTGTTGTAACCGAAGGATGCGGAAGAAGCTGCCTTCATAGCTTCGTTGATGCCTTCCTTGGTGATGTCCTTGCCCTTAACAACAGCTACCAG
>JAZORZ010000016.1:0-40853 GCA_045656885.1 Eubacteriales bacterium | reverse complement strand
CAAAATGCCACACTATATGAGCGAAGGAGGTGAGAAAATGCAACAAGCGAACGAACTGCGCGAACGAATGATTCAAGAATTTGCCGAGAATTATATGGAAAAACTCTTCTATTTCTGTCTCAAAAAAACAGGAAATCAAGTCGAGGCAGAGGACTTGACACAGGAGATCACGCTCCAAATTATCGGTTCTTTGAACAAAGGAACGATTCCCACAAGCTTCTCGGGTTGGGTATGGCAAATTGCGCGCAACTGCTATGCAAAATGGGCAGAGGAAAAACATAACCGCAACGAAGCGCAAAGCGGCTCCGACATCGGCGATTATGAAATCGAAGACACAAGCGAAAACATCCTTGATGAAATGATACACAGAGAAGAGATGTCTCTGCTTCGGCGCGAGCTGGCGTTCATCAAAAGTGATTATCGCAACATCGTCGTTGCCTATTACATCGAAAGCAAGAGCATTCGCCAAATTGCATCAACTCTCTCACTCCCCGAAAACACGGTCAAGTCCCGCCTTTTCCGTGCAAGAGAAATTTTGAAAGAAGGTATGAATATGGCAAGAGAATTTGGGAAATTGAGTTATAACCCCGAGGATATTGATTTTATCAGCAATGGACTGCTCGGTTTGGATCATGAGCCGTGGAATTTTATTTCGCGATCCCTCTGCAAAAACATTTTAATTGCTGCTTATAGAACACCGTCTACGGCAGAAGAATTGGCGATGGAAGTGGGTGTTGCACTCCCGTATATGGAAGAAGAACTGCGTGCTCTTGTAGACGCTACGCTCATGAAGAAGAACGGAAATCTATATGAAACCAATTTCTTTATTGTAAGTGCAGAAGCGCAAGCGAAAATACACGCGCACCTGCAGGGGTTGGCTCCCGAACTTACCAAAGCGATTATTGCGGCTTTGGAATATGAAAACGAATGGAAAAAGAAAAATTGCCCCGAGTGGCATGAAGGATATCAACCGTTTGATGATATGAAATGGGCTTTGCTTATGGCCGAAACAGATACGATTGAGCAATATACGCTTCGTCCATTTAATAAAAACGCAAATGAGGTTGATAATGTAGGTCCTTGGGGACACACACTTCGCCCCAATGGCGGCGAGTGGGATTTGCTTGGCCTTGAAAAGCAGCATGCTTATGCACCCAATTACGTTAGTCTTGTCGGTTGTGTTACGAGTCCGGCAGAAAGTAAATTATCCGAAATACGATACCGTCAATATCTTTTCAAGCAATTTAGCGAAACGCATACACCAACGCTCAATTATTCAGACGGAAAAGGTCTCGTGGCGGTTGCTAACGGTCAATGGAACGAGGTTGATGAGGCAACCTTAAAACGCCTTGAAAAAGTTGGAGTTTTGAAAAAAACAAGCGACGGATATATTCCAACAATTCTTGTCATGCGTAAAGAAAAATTCAAGAAAATGCCTAAGGTGGCAGGAGATTGTTTTGAGGAGCTGCGCTATAAAGCACGTGATATTGCTACAAAACATTATTTATTCTGTCGAGAACAGATCTATAAAGAAATCCCCGACTTTTTGAAAGATGATGAGTTTCAGATTGACCACGCCTGTGCAAATATCTTTGCTATGCGCGGAGCGGTTCTTGAAGAAGCTATCAAACAAGGGTATTTGTTGTTTGACAAGAACAGGGATAATCGAGCTTTAGGAGCTTATTTAATCATATAAAATCACCGCCGAGAGTTACCGTTTGGTCGCTCTCGGCGGGGTTTTCATTTTGCTCAAATTCGTTAAAGCGGGGCGTCGAGGACGTCGCCCCCTACAAAAGTTGTTTTCGGTTGCTTTCGCGGACTATTTCTTTCTTTTTAAGTAAATTTTGAACGCGTGATGGGTTTGATTCTTCGTAGGGGACGGCGCCCTCGACGTCCCGAAAACAAACGAATATAACAAACAAAAACGGGCGACCGATGGTCGCCCCTACAAGGAATTTCAATATTCACCGTAGGGGCGATTCACGAATCGCCCGTTCTTTATTATTGTATTATTGCTTGGGAATATCCAAAATCTTCAACTCATACCGTCCAAACTCCAATGTCTCGTCATATCCGAGGGTGGGGATGGAAACGTGCACGGTTTCGGGTTTGATGGTTGTGTTATAAAGGGTAATTTGATACCCGTCGTCGGTTTTGCGCATCGAGGAGAGCAGAATTCTCTCGTTGTCGAGCGTGACGGCAGGAGCAGGGCGTTGTCCTTCTCCCGAGGGGAAGAACGAGAGCGCGAAGGGTTCTTCGTTAAAGGACTGTGCCGCGCGGTCGATGTGTTTATCTGCCGTGATGCGGAAGGAGAAGCGGCGTTCGCCCATATCCATGTGGTCGCACCAACGGTCGTGCGGCGCGAGCTGACGGGGGCCGATGGTGTGCGCCGAATAGATGGGGGTGCGCAAGAGGGAAATCTTCATCGAGTGGTTTGTAAAACTGCCACCGTGTGTGCCTCGATTGATGATATAAAGACGATCCTCAGCGTTGTGAATGCCGCACCATTTGTGGTAAACGGCCTCTCTTTCATCGTGGAAGAGCTCCTCGCGGCCAAACGCGGTCTCGCCCACGGGAACACCCTCAACTGCGGTGTCGATGTGATATTTCAGCATCTTGTTCGGCTCACCCGAGAAGATGAGGATATCCACGTCCATATAGTTGCTATTCTTGGGCATGGTGTATTCCACCATAGCCGTGGAGCGGTTGTATTTGAAAAATGCTTGCACCTTGGTGCGAACGTCGCCATCCTCGACCACACGCACGTTGGGTGTTTTGTCGTCGGGGTAGCCAACAAAGTCGCACGCTTCGGCATCGCTCATGAGTTCAAAGGACGCAAGATGCTGACGGAAGTTGTCGGTGGTCATTGCCCAAGCGTCCTCGCAGTCGCGGTAGTATTCCAAAGTGCCGCCGTTCTCCACGAGCGTCTTGCCGTTTGCCGCAAAACTAAAGAGACCCGTTTTTCTGTCAACCGACATGGTGACTTGCTTGTTTGCAACCTCAATTTTATCGCACGGGTAGTCGAAAACGGGCAATTCCGCCTTGTTTTTTACTTCCAAGTGGCAGTCAAAGCGGCTGATGGATGCAGGTGCAAGTGTTGCGTGGAAGCTGACCTTTTGCGGCCAGTCGAGGTTAAAGGTGCAGTTGGGCTTTTCGTTTTGCGAGGGCAGGGCATTGCCGTTCTCGTCGTAAACGGTAGCAACGGTCTTTTGTCCCTCATTCCAGTTTTGATCCTCCAGCATAAAGCTCATTTCAAAGTCGCCCTCAATGGGGTAGGGGTGCGGATTGAAGATCATCACGGGGATTTCCTTGCGGTTTCCCTTTTTCTGCCCTTGGCAGAGCTTGAAAAATGCCTTGGTAAAGAGCTTGTCGCAAATTTCGGAGGCGTAAGCCATGGTACGCAAGCCGTCTTCCTCTACCATTTTGATACCCGAACCGGGCAGCACGTCGTGGAACTGACAGAACGCGATCGCCTTTTTGGCCTTGAGGAGCTCGTCTGCATCGTAGTCGGCATCGGTCGAAAGGGCAGCGTAGCTCATAATTTTTTCAGTCATAGCAATTTGGCACTCCAACTTGCTGTGTGCCTGCTTCATACGCACCATCGAGGTGTAGCAGCCAACCATCGAGGAAATGAGAGATTCGCTCACGGTACGCAATTTTGTGCGGTCGAGTGTTGCAAAAAACGCCTCGGGAGTGGAGTGAAACATCTCAATGTCGCCTACCTTCATACGCTCGGCAATTTGCTCCAAATCCTCGCGAGAGGCACCGCCGCCGTGGTTGCCAATGCCCCACATGCACATCGATTCCTCGCGCTCGGGGCCGTGACCAAAGTGCTCGTTGATCTTTTTAACCGCCTCACCCTTGAGTGAGCCGTAACCGTCGTAAAGACTGTGCACGGGAATGGTGCTCGCATCAAACCCGCGCCACAAAAAGCTGCCGGCCAACCACTCGGGGCGTTTGGAGAGATACCCCTCATAGCCGCACTTGTTAAGAATTTGCACAAGTCCGCGCGTGTGACCGAAGGAGTCAACGTTCATAGCGATCTTGGGCTCAACGCCGAATTTTTCCTTGAAATATTTGCGGCCGAGCAAAATTTGAGAGAGCAAGCTCTCGCCCGAGGTCATCACGCAATCGGGCTGCAGATACCAACCGCCAATGATATTCCATTTGCCTGCCTTGACGAGCTTTTGAATGCGTGCAAACAGAGCGGGCTCGTGCTCTTCCACCCATTCGTAGAGGAGTGCCTCGTTGTGGTTAAAAATATATCCGTCATATTCCTCGCAAAAGTCTGCGGCTACGCGAAAGGTGGAAATTGCCTCGGCAAGTCCCTCGTTCCATCGCCACAACCAAGCAGGGTCGAGATGCGCGTTTGATACCAAATGCAGTTTTTTCATAGTATTGTCTCCCATCTTGCGGTATTTTTGGGGTTTGTTCCTCGAGAACAAGACACAAACGGTGATCCGTATCCACTCTATTTATACCACAAAATAGCAATATTTGCAACACTTTTTATGAAAAAAGCGATTGACATTTCTAAATAAAATTGTTATAATAATAGTGTTATAATGAATAAGTGTGCCAAAAAACGCTTTTTGCTCGCACACAATTCCATTTCGTCAAAGACGAATCATCACGAAAGGACAATTACTATGGCAAAATTTTTGATCTCCGCTTTTGCAGATGAAGCACACAACGGTATTAACGGTCAGGTCGAGGCACTCAAGAGAAACGGACTGTTTTGCATTGAGCCCCGCGCAATGAACTTCGGTCCCGTAATTGCAAAAACGGATGAAGAGCTGGCAGAAATCAAGCGTCGTTTTGATGCAGAGGGAATCACCGTTCCTTCCTTCGGCTCTCCCATTGGCAAATATAAGATCACCGATGATTTCGAGCCCCACCTGCAGCTTTTCCGTCGCGCTCTTGAGGTTTGTAAGGTATTTGGCGCCAAGCGCATGCGTATCTTCAGCTTTTTTGTTGAGCAGGATAAGCTCGACGAGTACCGCGACGAGGTCATTCGCCGCATGAAGATCATGGTTGCCGAGGCAGCTGAGGCAGGTGTAACCCTTTGCCACGAGAACGAGGGTGAGATCTACGGTCAGGATCCCGAGCGTGTAGCCGACCTGCTCGCATCCGTTCCCGGACTGCGCGGTATCTACGACCCCGCAAACTATGTTTACTGCCAAAGAGACCCCGTTGCGGGCTTTGAGGCAACCGCACCCTATTTTGAATATATGCACGTTAAGGATTGCCTCTACGAGGGCAGAACGCTCGTGCCCGCAGGCGCGGGTGAGGGGCACCTTAAGGAAGCACTTGAAAAGATTGACAAGATGACCGACGCAGAGGTCGTTCTCACGGTTGAGCCCCACCTCTTCGTTTCCGAGTCCTACAAGCAATTTGACGGCAAGGAGCTGAAAAACAAGTTCGTATTTGCTACCGCCGACGAGGCATTCGACTATGCAGTTAACGCACTCAAGGAAATGCTTGCCGAAATCGGCCATCCCGTTGAAAACGGCAGAGCATAATGCAAAAGGTTAAATTTGGCATTGTCGGCATCGGCAACATGGGCACGGCACACTGCAAGAGCTTGTTAGAGGGCAAAATTGCAAACGGTGAGCTGTGTGCCATCTGCGAGCCGAAGCAAGCCAAGGCAGATGCAATTTTGGCACTTGAAGGGGCTGAGGACGTCGTTGCGTTTTCCGATTACGGGGAAATGCTGCGTAGCGGACTCTGCGATGCCGTTGTCGTTGCCGTTCCGCCGTATGACCACCAATCGCTCGTTTG
The DNA here is from genome assembly GCA_045656885.1 of Eubacteriales bacterium. Lineage (GTDB taxonomy): Bacteria > Bacillota > Clostridia > Oscillospirales > CAG-272 > UMGS1865. Next base: position 35,072 of record JAZORZ010000016.1, on the reverse strand, counting down.
CCAAGCGCTCGATGCGGGATTGCACGTCATTTGCGAAAAGCCCGCAGGTGTTTACACCAAGCAGGTAAAAGAGATGAACGCGACTGCCGAGCGGTCGGATAAGCTCTTTGGCATGATGTTCAATCAGCGCTCCAACCCCATCTACCGCAAGATGAAGGAAATGGTATCCGATGGTGATCTTGGCGAGATCAAGCGCGTTAACTGGATCATTACCAATTGGTATCGCTCGCAAAACTACTTCGACCTTGGCGGCTGGAGAGCCACCTGGCGCGGTGAGGGCGGCGGTGTACTCTTTAACCAATGTCCGCACCAAATCGATCTTTTGCAATGGATCGTGGGAATGCTCCCTACAAAAATACACTCCCATTGCCACTTTGGCAAATGGCACGATATTGAGGTCGAGGACGATGTTACCGCCTATATGGAGTTCCCCAACGGAGCTACGGGTGTGTTCGTCACCTCTACGGCAGACGCCCCCGGAACCAACCGTTTTGAGATCACCGGCACACGCGGACGTCTCGTTTGCGAGAACGGTCGACTGATGTTTGACCGACTGAAGGTTGACGAGCGTGAGTTCTGTCGCACGGCACCTGCATTCGTTGACCCTGCATATAGGACCGTTGAGATAGTTACTCTCGGTCGCAACGATCAGCACGTCGGCATTCTCAACAACTTCGCCAACGCTATTTTGGGGCTTGAACCCCTCTTCGTTAAGGGTGAGGAGGGCATTAAGAGCGTGCAAATTATGAACGCCATGCTCCTTTCCACTTGGCTGGATAGAGCCGTGGAGCTCCCCATCGACGATGACCTCTATCTTGCGGAGCTCAACCGCCGCATTGCGGAGAGCACTGTTGTCAAAAAAGAAACCCCCGACGTAGTTCTCGATATTTCGGGTTCTTACGGCGGCGTCAAATAAGAAAAAAACAACCACCTACCAAAACTGAGGAATATACTATGAAAACTTTTCGTATTGCTGTCATCGGTTGCGGCTCTATTTCGGGCAACCATATCAATGCCATCGTCGGCTCGGGCAACAAGGTCTGCGCGCTTTGCGATATCCTTCCCGAGCACGCCGCCGAGAAGATCGAAAAATTCGAGCTTGGCAACGTTCCGGTCTATACCGATTACGTTGAGCTCTTGGATAAGGAAAAGCCCGATTCCGTTCACATCTGCACACCGCACTATCTGCACGCCGAAATGGTGATTGCAGCCCTTAGCCGCGGCATCAACGTGCTTTGCGAAAAACCCTTGGCTACCACCATGGAGCAGCTGCACGCTGTTCTTGAGGCGGAAGAAAAGAGCACTGCTCAGCTTGGCGTTTGCCAACAAAACCGCTACGAGCCCCGTATGCTGTGGCTGATGGATTACATCAAAGAGCACGGCGTTAAGTCGGGCCTTGGCATTGTCAGCTGGAAGAGAGACGCAAAATACTATGCTTCGGGCGCGTGGAGAGGTAAGATCATCGAAGAGGGCGGCGGCGTTATGATCAACCAAGCCCTGCACACTCTTGATCTTCTCCAACATCTGTGCGGCATGCCCACACACGTGACCGCGCACACCGACAATGACTACCACAAGGATTGCATCGAGGTAGAAGATACCGCTACGGCGCACTTTGAGCTGCCCGACGGCATGATGTGCCACTTCTACGGCACCACTGCCGCTACGGCAGACCTGCCTGTTCAGCTGCAATTTGTTACCATGGATAAGGTTCGCGTTATTGCAGGCAACGACTTTGTTATTTGCAACGGCAAGCCCGTTGAGATTGAAGACACCCGTGACCACGCAAACCTCGTCGGTAAGACCGTTTGGGGAACAGGACATGCTATCCTCATTCGCGATTTCTATGACTGCATTGCAAACGGCCGTCCGTTCCCCGTGTCGGGTAAGGAAGCCGCAAAGGTCGTTCGTCTGATCCTTTCTATGTATCAATCGGGCGGCAAGAGAATTGAGATCCTGTCCTGACGGATAGGGAAGGGAGAAAACCTATGAAGGGATTTTTTGGGGATGCACTCCTCTTAAATACTCCTGCGGCAGAAGAACTTTATGCCGCAGTTAAGGATCTGCCCATTGTTGACTATCACTGTCACCTCAATGAAGCAGAGCTGCAAAACGACCGCAAGTTTGAGTCTCTTGGCGAGCTTTGGCTTGCCGCCGACCACTACAAATGGCGTGCTATGCGCCTTTGCGGTGTCGATGAAAAGTATATTACAGGTGACGCGAGCTTTTACGAGAAGTATCTCAAGTATGCCGAGATCTTTCCGCTCCTTTGCGGCGGCCCTCTGTACTACTGGACACAACTCGAGCTGAAATTGCTCTTTGATATTCGCGAGCCCCTCAACTCCGAGAGCGCCGAGCGCATTTGGAACAAAGCAAATAAGGCACTCGAAACACTCACCGCAAAGCAAATCCTCAAGAAGTTCCGCGTTGAGTACGTTGCCACCACCGACGATCCCGCATCTCCTTTGTCGATGCACGGTATGTGCGGTGACACCAACGTGCGCCCCACCTATCGCCCCGACTTCGCCCTGAATATGGACGCAGCGGCACTCGAACGCCTCGAGGGCGCGGTTGGCAGAAAGCTGAACACACTCGCTGACCTTAAGAGCGCGCTCGCAGAAAGACTTGACTACTTCCTTTCCAAGGGCTGCAAAATTGCCGATCACGGTATGGACTTTTTGCCCATGGCTGACATTGGCGAAGAGCGCGCTGCCGAGCTTTATGCAAAGCGCGCAACGCTCACCGACGGCGAGCGTCAGGAGCTCTTCTCGCACCTGATGTATTTTACCGCCGCTATGTATGCCGAGCGCGGCATTGTAATGCAATTGCACTTTGCAACCTTCCGCAACGTCAACAGCACGCTGGCAGGCGTTATCGGACGCGACTCCGGCTTTGACATTATGCGCGGACACGTAGACGTAGACGCACTCGTTTATTTCTTCGATACGCTTGTTAAACGTGGTGCACTTCCCAAAACGGTTGTATACACCCTCAATCCCGCTTGCGTTCCCGCAATGGCAACGCTCACGGGCGCGTTCCCGAACGTTCGCGTCGGTGCGGCTTGGTGGTTTAACGATACCGTCGAGGGGATTCGCGAGCAGCTCAAGAACGTTTCGGAGTACGCCGTCCTTGGTACCAACCTCGGCATGCTGACCGACAGCCGTTCCTTGGCAAGCTACGCACGCTTTGATTTCTTCCGTCGTATCCTTGCCGACTTTGTTGGCGGCTACGTAGAGCGCGGAGAGTACGATATGAACGCCGCAAAGCATTTGATGGTAGCCGTTTGCTACGGCAACGTCAAGGCGTTCCTCAATCTGTAATTGATTAAATTGAAAATATACACACCAAAACAAGAAAGGACAAACGAACCATGAAAATGACATTTCGTTGGTACGGAGAAAAGGATAGCATTCCGCTTTCTTATATCCGTCAGATCCCCGGCATGAGCGGCGTTGTTACCGCTGTTTATGACGTTCCCGTTGGTGAGGTTTGGGAGATGGATAAGATCCTGCGCCTCAAGTCGCTCTGCGACGAAAAGGGTCTTGAGATGGAGGTTATCGAGAGTGTTCCCGTACACGAGGACATCAAGCTCGGTCTGCCTACCCGTGACCGCTACATTGCAAACTATGCAACCACCATTCGCAACCTTGGCAAGGCAGGCGTTAAGTGCATTTGCTACAACTTTATGCCCGTATTCGACTGGCTTCGCACCAATCTGCACACCGAGGCAGAGGACGGCTCCAACGCACTCTCCTACAACCACGAGGAGCTGATGGGCCTTGATCCTCACAACCTCCACCTTCCCGGTTGGGATGAAAGCTACACCTCCGAGGAGCTCAACTCTCTCCTTGACGCTTACAGCGGCATGAGCCACGAGCAGCTCTTTGAAAATCTCGTTTACTTCCTCAAGGGCATTATGCCTGCTTGCGACGAGACCGGCATCAACATGGCGATCCACCCCGATGACCCGCCGTGGGATATGTTTGGCTTGCCCCGTATCATTACGGGCATGGATAGCTACGATAAGCTCTTCGCGGCTGTTCCCAACGTGCACAACGGCATCACCCTTTGCACCGGCTCTCTCGGTGCAGGACGTAACAACGATATGGTAGCAATGGCTTCCAAGCTGGCGGCTCGCTCCTATTTCGTTCACCTGCGTCAGATCACCCACTCGGGCGCGCTCGATTTCTGCGAGAGCGGACACCTGACCTCGATGGGCAGTCTCGATATGTATGGCATCGTTAAGGCGCTTGTAGAAGCCGGCTTTGACGGCTACGTACGTCCCGACCACGGCCGTAACATTTGGGGTGAGGACGGCAAGCCCGGCTACGGTCTGTATGACCGCGCACTGGGTGCAACCTATCTCTACGGTCTGTTCGAGGCCATTGAGAAGGGCTTGAAATAAGAAAGGATATAAAAACTATGAAGCTTCCTTACAGTATTGATCTTTCCGATAAGGTTGTTGTTGTTACCGGTGGCGGTGGAATTCTGATGGCTGAATTCGGTCGTGCTTTGGCAGCATGCGGCGCAAAGGTAGCACTGCTTGACATCAACGAAAAGGCAGCACAAGAGGTTGCCGCATCCATTGGCGAAAACGCTATCGGTATTGGCACCAACTGCCTTGTAAAAGAGAGCATCATTGCCGCTCGTGATATCATTCACGAAAAGTGGGGCAAGGTAAACTTCCTCATCAACGGTGCAGGCGGCAACAACCCCCGTGCATCCAGCGATAACGAATACATGACCCCCGACACCGAGGGCTGCAAGACCTTCTTTGACCTCGAAGAGAGCGGTTTGAAGTTCGTATTTGACCTCAACATTACCTCTGCATTCCTCGTAACACAGGTGTTTGCCGAGGATATGGTACAGACCGGCGGCAACATCATCAACATTTCTTCCATGAATGCATTTCGTCCTCTTACCAAAATTCCCGCATACAGTGCTGCAAAGGCAGGTATCTCCAACTTTACCCAATGGCTGGCAGTACACTTTGCACCCTGCAATATCCGTGTAAACGGCATTGCTCCCGGTTTCTTTGTAACCAACCAAAACCGTGCACTCCTCTTCAACGAGGATGGCACTCCCACCGCCCGTACCGGCAAGATCCTTGCCAGCACGCCCCAAAAGAAGTTCGGTGAGGTTTCCGACCTTATCGGTACACTTCTGTGGCTTGCAAGTGATGAAGCATCCGGCTTTGTAACCGGTGTTATCATTCCTGTTGACGGCGGCTTTAACGCTTACAGCGGTGTTTGATTTTTGAGTGAATAGACTTTGGAGAGGGGGTACTTCTTGCAAGAAGTACCCCCTCACCACACCTCTCCCCCCAAAGAACTTTACAACAACAAGGAGCGACCCTTTGTGTCTTCACAACACAAAAGGTCGCTCCTTGTGCGCTAAAGCGCAGGGGAGAGTATAAAAAATCAAAAAGCGAGGTACACTAAACTATAAAAAATAGAAATTTTCTAAATTTTTTTTGAAAAAGTATTGCAAAAGTGGATTTCTTTTTGGTATAATATAATTAGTACATATCCAATTAATAAGGAGAATACAAAAAAGAATGAAATTCGCTTTTTTTGATACCAAGCCATACGATAAACAATCCTTTGAGGCGGCGGGGCAAAATTCGGGGATTCAATTCAAATTCTATGAGACCAAGCTCAATGAAGATACCGTAGACCTTGCACGCGGCTGTGACGGTGTTTGCGTATTTGTAAACGATACGGTCAACGCCGCGGTTATCGATCGCCTTTGCGAAATGAGTGTAAAAATGATCGCCCTGCGCTGCGCGGGCTTTAACAACGTTGATGTGCGCTACGCCTTTGGCAAGATTCACGTTTTCCGTGTTCCTGCCTATTCGCCCTATGCGGTTGCCGAGCATGCCATGGCAATGCTGCTTACCTCTATCCGTCGCATTCACAAGGCGTATATCCGCACACGCGATTTCAATTTCAGCTTGAACAATATGACCGGCTTTGACCTGCACGGCAAAACCGTTGGTGTCATTGGAACGGGTAAAATCGGCCGCGTGTTCATCGACATTTGCCGCGGCTTTGGCATGAAGGTGCTGGCATACGACAAATATCCCGCCGAAGGACTTGACAACGGCGATACGATTCGCTACGTCGATCTTCCTGAGCTTTTTTGCGGCAGTGACATCATTTCGCTGCATTGCCCCCTGACCGATGAAACTTACCATATGATCGATGAGGAGACGTTGACGCAGTGCCGTCGCGGCGTGGTGCTGATCAATACCTCTCGCGGTGCTTTGGTCGATGCCGAGGCACTCCTTACGGCCATCAAATCCCGACACGTGGGTGCCGCTTGCCTTGACGTTTACGAGGAAGAATCCGATTTCTTCTTTGAGGATTTTTCGGGACATATCCTCGATGACGATATTCTCGCACGCTTGATCTCCATGCCCAACGTTATCGTTACGTCGCACCAGGCGTTCCTAACCAACGAGGCATTACAAAATATTGCAGAGACCACCATTGAGAATATCTTGCAGTTTTCACAAACAGGGCAGTGCCCCAACGAAATTTGCTACCGCGGAGGCGTTACCGAGGATTGTCGCACGGGCAAATGCTTTTGATTTTTGATTGAAAAAATATAAGAGGTAAAATAATGAACATTACAAATGACATCAAGTATATTGGCGTTAACGATCACAAGATCGATCTTTTTGAGGGACAGTATATTGTTCCAAACGGCATGGCATATAATTCTTATGCTATCATTGACGAAAAGATCGCTATAATGGATAGCGTTGATGCCGCATTTACACAAGAGTGGCTCGCCAACATTCAAAAAGCTCTTGGCGAACGCAAGCCCGACTATCTCGTGGTGCAGCACATGGAGCCCGACCACTCGGCAAACATTGCAAATTTCCTGTCTGCCTATCCCGAGGCAGTGGTTGTTGCATCGGCAAAGGCATTTGCTATGATGAAGAACTTTTTTGGCACCGACTACGCCGACCGCCGCATTGTGGTAGGTGAGGGTGACGTACTCGATCTCGGTGCGCATAAATTGACCTTTATCACCGCTCCCATGGTGCATTGGCCCGAGGTTATTATGACCTACGATAGCACCGATAAGATCCTTTTCTCGGCCGATGCATTTGGTAAATTCGGAGCGCTTGACATCGAAGAAGAGTGGGCTTGCGAAGCACGTCGTTACTACATTGGCATTGTTGGCAAATACGGTGCACAGGTGCAGGCAGTCCTAAAGAAGGCAGCAGGACTTGATATTGCTATCATCTGCCCCTTGCACGGCCCGGTGCTTTCCGAAAACCTTGGTTATTATATCGATCTTTACAACACTTGGTCGAGCTACCAACCCGAGGAAGAGGGCATTGTTATCGCTTATACCTCGGTTTACGGCAACACCAAAAAGGCAGTGCAGGCACTTGCCGCAAAGCTCCGTTCCAAGGGTTGCCCTAACGTGGTCGTCAACGACCTCGCGCGTTGCGATATGGCAGAGGCGGTTGAGGATGCCTTCCGTTATAGCAAGATCGTTCTTGCAACCACCACCTACAACGCTGATATTTTCCCCTTTATGCGTCAGTTTATCGATCACCTCACCGAGCGCAATTACAGCAATCGCACGGTAGCGTTTGTCGAAAACGGCAGCTGGGCGCCCATGGCGACCAAGGTTATGAAGGGGATGCTTGAAAAATGCAAGAATCTTACTTACACCGAAAATACCGTTAAGATCCTTTCGGCACTGAATGAAGAAAGCTCCACCCAACTCGAAGCTCTTGCAAATGAGCTTTGCAACTGATGAATTGCTATGAAAAATGAAAACCTGAACAAAACCGACCCACGCGCACTGTTTAATATCGGTTACGGCCTTTACGTTGTCACTTGCAACGACGGCAAAAAGGATAACGGACTCATTGTCAACACCGTTACCCAACTCACCGATACGCCCTTGCGCGTAGCGGTCACCATTAACAAAAAGAATTATTCCCACGACGTTATCAAACAAACAGGCAAAATGAACGTCAACTGCCTGACCGTTGAAGCACCCTTTAAGGTGTTTGAGGCCTTTGGCTTTGTCAGCGGTCGCACAGTCGATAAGTTTGCCGGTTGCACCCCTGATCGCTCGGAGAACGGTCTTGTGGTTCTTCCGCGCTATATCAACGCATTTATTTCTCTTACCGTAGAAAAATACGTTGATGTTGACACGCACGGAATGTTTATCTGCACCGTCACCGAGGCGAGCGTTCTTTCGGATAAAGAGACAATGACCTACACATACTACCAAAAGAACGTCAAGCCCCGCCCCAAAACCGAGAGCAAAAAGGGATACGTTTGCAAGGTTTGCGGCTATATTTACGAGGGGGAAGAGCTCCCCGAGGATTTCGTATGTCCGCTTTGCAAGCACGGCGCTGCCGATTTTGAAAAAATCCAATAAAACACAATCATATATTTAAGGAGGACACTATTATGTGTGAAAACAAGTTTTATATCTGCGAACATTGCGGCAACATTATTGGTATGATCCACAACAGTGGAGTTCCCATGATGTGCTGCGGACAAAAAATGACCAAGCTCGAGGCAGGCGTTGTTGAAGCCAGCCACGAGAAGCACATTCCCGTTGTTACGGTTGAAGGCAACACCGTGCGTGTTAACGTCGGTTCCGTAACCCACCCCATGAGCGAGGAGCACCACATCGCGTGGATTTACCTGCAAACCAACCGCGGCGGACAACGCAAGTGCTTGGACGTAACAGGCGCCCCCGAGGTAACCTTTGCACTCGCGGACGAGACCCCCGTTGCCGTTTACGCTTACTGCAACCTGCACGGCTTGTGGATGGCAGAACTCTAATTTTTAAAAACCAGGAGGAAAACAAAATGAAAAAGTACGTATGTGACGCTTGCGGATGGGAATATGATGAGGCGCTTGGCGATCCCGATAACGGCATCGCTCCCGGCACCAAGTTTGAGGATCTTCCCGACGATTTTGAATGCCCCCTCTGCGGAGTAGGCAAGGATATGTTCAGCGAAGCTGAATAATAGAAAGATAACAAGAAAAGCCACCCGAGAGGGTGGCTTTTTTGCAAGATAGTGCGCTTGGATATTTCATTTATGTCAAATCAAGTGAAGTAAATCCCAAATCATTCAGCTTTCTTTGAAAAGCATAAAATTCTGAATGTTGCTTACTATATGGGTTCCATCCGATTCTTTGCAAAAAACGTGTGAATGCCGTTTTCTTTAGGGGAATGTAAAATCTTGTATGGTGTATAGGTGTAAAAAACTCAAAAAAGGGAAAATGCCTACCGCCAATACATTTCAAGCTTCCCGCGCGTTGTTCAGGGGTGAAACCTTGTGCCAAGTCATAGTTTTTAGCACATTCGTCGAGATTTATTTTTTCAATCTTGCCATCACAGTTTTTATAAACGATTTCAACAGGGGTTATTTCTATGATGTTTTCAAACGGGATTTTTATTACCGTATCTTCATTTTCAATATGATAAACTTCTTCAATATATTTATAAAAATCATTCCAACTCATATTTACACCACCTTTCAGTTTTATTATAGCATATTTTGGAGGAAAGTCAAGGAAAACTTGTAGGGGAGGGGTTACCCCTCCCGAAAATTTCAAAAAATCGAAAAGCGGGAGGCGAAACGCCTCCCCTACAAAAAAGATGGGCTTTGCGCTAGGATACTCGCACTTTGTGCGAGGTTTCTTCGCCGCGCCGCTGGTAAGCGAGCTTCCCGACGGCTTTGGCTCGAAACCGAACCTAATTCCGCGTCGCTTCGCTTGCGGAGCAAGCTTTGAAGCGACAAGTGCCGCAGCCAAACAGAAAAGCCACCCGAGAGGGTGGCTTTTCCCATTATTCTTATGTGATCTCAAAGCCCAATTCTGCAAAATGGGCTCTTATTTCGGGAAGGTCATACGTTTTGAACAAGGTTTTGTTCTCTTGATTTTTGAATACAAGGTAAGCATATGTTACTCCCCTACCAACCACGCGATACTCCTTTATTTTTTGAATGTCGTGTAAGGATACGGCCTTTTTGCGCACTTTGAAAAAGAGATAATCGGTAATGTAGATGGTGTCGTCTTCAATTTCCATATAAGCTCGGCGCCAATTGTAAGCCATTACAATGAATCCAAAGTAACAAAGGGAAATGATTGTAAAGACAAGAATGCCGGAAACAAGATCTTCTATTGCAAGTATAATGATCGCGAGAGCAAAGAGTAAAGTAAAGAGCGCCCATACAGCAATCAGCGAAATTTTTATCCATTTTGGCGTTGTATCCTTATCCTTTGGCGTTCTTTCGTACATATTCAATCTCATTGAAGTCACCGCCTTCCAATTTTATTATAGCATATTTTGGAGAAAAGTCAAGGAAAACTTGTAGGGGACGACGTCCTCGGCGTCCCGTTGATATGCTAGGATACTCGCCTTTGGCGAGATTTTGTGCATCTTCTGCCGTAGGGGAGGGGCTTGCTCCTCCCGCGTTATGTTAGGATATTCGCACTGCGTGCGAAGATTCGCACGCTCTCCGCCTGTGTGTGAAAACTTGCAAGCAAGTTAGCTCCCCGATCTCCGAGCGGCGAAACCGAACCTAATTCTGCGTCGCTTCGCTCGCGGAGCGAGCTTAAAAGGCAGGATACTCGCCTACGGCGAGATTTCTTCGCCGCGCCGCTGGTAAGCGAGCTTCCCGACGGCTTTGGCTCGAAACCGAACCTAATTCTGCAACGCGGCGCGTTGCAGAGCTAGGTCGAATCCGTGCCGCAAAGCAAAAAAAGCAAGGGAACAAATGCTCTCTTGCTTTTTTTTGGCTGCGGCACTAGGATTCGAACCTAGGTAATGACGGAGTCAGAGTCCGTTGCCTTACCGCTTGGCGACGCCGCAATTATTCACAACGCATATTATATCACAACGCACTGCGTTTGTCAATATCTTTTTTGATTTTTTTTGATTTTTCGGTAATATTCACTTGTTAAATCCGGTTTATTTAGGTAGAGAACAATCCCCTTGACTTTTCTTCAAAATATGCTATAATAAACACAGAAAGGCGGTGCAATATGAAATTCTTTCATAAAATAACGGCTCTTATTTTAACCGTTCTCATTTTAACGTTATCATTGTCGGCTTGCTCAAAAGAGAGAACCAATGATTTTTTGAATGAAATCACCCTCGGTCTATGGGAAAGAATCCTTTTGGACGAAGAAGTGCACAACATTATCAAGTATAACGAGGATGACACAATCGAATATCAAGGCAACACGTATTATCGGGCGCCTATGATATTTATTCAGGATAACTCGAATACCGTTGAGGGAAAAAGAGGATATCAATACATTGGCTGGTGCGGCCCGAGATTTTTCTATAATGACGTCTATTATGGGGACTCAAAAGATGCTCCCAATATATTATACAACACAAGGTTGCATTATACATACTTTAGAGAAGATTACAACTATAAAACAGACATTTTCAAGCTCAAAGGCACAGAGGATGTTATCTGTTTTGGCGAAGATTTGATGGAAACCTCTCTCGAGCCCTCAAATTGGTGGGCAGGAGAACCTATTCTTTTGTCATCTTCTACACATCCGTCATTAGATATTCACCTTTATATTATTTTTGAGAACGGAATTTGGTATGCCCAATCTTCAGATCTTGTATATTTTGAGGTGTCAGAAAATTTTGTCGAAATTTTGGTAAAAAACCAAATCATTCAAACAGATTAATAAAAAGAAAGGAGAGAAACGATGGTAAGACTGTTTGGCGCGGCGTGCGGCGCGGATATCGAAGCTTTGCGCGCGCAAATTCCCGGGCAGTGGCTTTCTGCTTGGGGTGCCTCTCACAAGATAGGAAAAAACGAAAAAGCCGCCTGTTTGAGCATTTCCGCACTCTCTCTTTTGCATCGCGCAGGAGCGGTTGGTACGCTCACCTACGACGAGAACGGCAGACCGTATTTTGAAGAACGCACCTGCGATTTTAGCATTACGCATACGCAAAATCACGTTTTTTGCGCTATTCTCGATGGGGAAGACAGTTCTGCTCGCGTCGGCATTGATGCCGAGGATTTCGACCGCCCCGATTTTACGAATCTGCAGGAATTGGCAGCGCGTTGGTTTGTTGGCGAGGAGCAAAAGACCTTCCTTGCATCTCCCACAAAGGAAACCTTTTTGCGCATCTGGACGCGCAAAGAGGCATACTCCAAATACATTGGCGAGGGCTTGCGCGCTCTCTCCAAAATCGATACGGTTGCCCTTGAAAATGAAGGGCGTATCCGCTTTTTCGATTACCGCGAGGATACAATTCTTATATCTGTTTGCGCGCCGAGCGGTACAGATGCCCCACAATTTTGCAAGCTTTAATTGCATAAAAAGAGCAGACACAGGTGTGTCTGCTCTTTTTTTGTATCAAATTTTACCAACCAATTTCGTATTCACATTCTTTAATTGCCCTTTCAAATGCTTTCTGGATGCCTGCCACAGTAGAGCAGGAGGGATCGGTCATGCAGAAGAGGAGCAATCTGCCAACCTCTTCGCGTGCCTGCGAGGAGCCGTAGAAAGCAGGGGAGGAGAAGTAAGCATCCACTTGCTCAAAAGCAATCTTGGTTGCAAGCAGGGAAATGTTTTCATATCCGTTCGCCAAGCCAAGGATCTCTTGGTAAACGGGGTGCTCCACAACGCTTTCGAGCACGGGCATATATCCCGAGGAAAGGGAAAAATCTGCTTGCAGGTCAACGTTGGTGGTCAAAAACTTTACAAACAACCAAGAGGCAATTACTTCGTCGGGGTTGCTGTCTCTAAAGATACACAGAGAGGGACCTTGCGAAAGGACCTTGGGATTGGAGGGATCCACCTGCGGAATGGAAGCGATGCCAACCTCAAAGCCGCAAGTGCCACCTTCGTTTTGATGTCTTGCACCTGCCGAGGATGCAATGCTCATGTAGCACTGACCTTGGCTAAACAGCATGGAGGAGTAACCGCCAATGATCTCGGAGGTTCCAATATATCCCTTTTGATACCACTCGTGCAGTCTTGCAACAAACTCATAGTTGGTTTCGTTATCAAACAGGAAATGGTCGCCGGTTGCGCTTGTATAGGGGGAGTTGAGCTGCTCGCACATGGTAATAAACCAGTTTGCCTCGGAGTCGTAGCAGAGAGGAATGCAGTTGGGGTCGATTTCCTTGATGTATTGGCAAAGCACTTCCATCTCGTCCCAAGTGGTGGGAACGGTAAGGCCGTGCGCCTCAAAAAAGGTCTTGTTGTAATACAAAAGCTCGGTGGATTTGGAGAAGGGCATAGAATACATCAAGCCGTCGCCAAACTCGCGGCCCTCGTTATAAAATCCGTCAATAAAATTGTCGATCTGCTCTTGTGTCAAACCAAGAATTTCCGTGGTGCCGTCGGCGCGGTGGAGCATCTCGGTGGAATTGATCAACTCATCCAAGGGTTGCACGGCGTTTGCTATGTTGTAGATTGCTACGTGGTCGGAGTAGCAGTAAGCAATGTTGGGTTGGTCGCCAACAAGGATATCGGTCTTGATCTGCTCGCGTACGTCATCGTAGCTACCAATCTGCTTGTGATCGATTACAATGTTGGGGTAGAGCTCGTTGAACTCTTCGATGTATTGATCAAGAACCGTGCGCAGAGCTTCGCCCATTGTGTGATAAAAGGTGATGTGAATTTTGCCGTCATCGGGTTGGGGAGGTTGCGGCGGTTGAGGGGGATTGGGGGTGGTGCCTTGAATCATAAAGGCAACGGTGTTGTTGTGAAAGATCTTTGTTTCACCGGTTGCCGGTTCGTCCTCAACAAACCAGTCTGCGCGAGCAATCGTTTCCTCAAAGGTCACGCTGCCAAACAGTTCGGGAGCGAGAATATCGTTAAAGAAGCTTTCCAGCGTGATGTAAGCTTTTTTGTTGTCGCTATCAATGAGCGCACGGAAGGTGTAACCGTCCTCCGAGAGGGAAACGGTCTCAAAGCTCACAATTGCGGGATCTGCGGGTGTTTCGGTGGCCTCGGGAGTGGTCACGTCGGTGGTGGTGCTTTCCTCACCGAGAGTGGTCTCGGCGGTTGTGCCTTGCAAAAGGTTTTGTATCATCGATACGTCGCAAGCGCACAGAGAAAAGGTGAGTGTGAACAAAAGCAAAAGGGAAATCAGTCTTTTCATTTTTTGTCTCCAATCTTTTGAATTTTGAGGTGATTTTATTGTAGCACATTTGCGTGGGTTTGTAAACCCTTTTGGGAAAAATCGGGAGATTATTCCCAAAAACAACTCCTCTACTCTAATAAACGGGATTTGAAGGTGGTGCATCACTCAAAAATAAAAAAACAATAAAAAAGTGAGAATAAAAATTCGCCGCCCCCATTTGGGTGCGGCGAGAGAGTTGTTTTTTTATTTAACGCTTTTTGCGCTTGTAGAGATATACCATTGAAGGGATCAGGAGTACCAGCGGCAGAGCGAACGCAAACAGAAGTGCCAAAGCGGTAACACCGCCCGAGCCGATCTCCAAATTGTTGCCGCTCATAGGGGTGGAAGAAATGCTGAGAGCGGTATAGGAATGTTCGGTCATCCAATCCATTGCCGCATCGATGAGCGTGAAGTTCCCGCCTGCCGAGAGGGAGTATCCCGTAGCGGTTGCCGACTCGGGAGATGCAAGCCAAAGGAGCGTTCCGTTGCCCTTTTGCGCAACGGCGGCGGCAACGTATCTTTCCCCCGTTTCTTCTCCCTGCTCACCGTTCTCGTAAACGACGATCAAGGAGCCCGTGGTCTCGCCCGTATAAAGCAAGGGGAATACAGTCACTCCATCGGGCGCATTTTCTTCAATTTTGATGGCGTGTGCCGTCATTACGGCAAAATAGCCGTCAAAATCAGTAGTGATCTCGCAAGGGGCAATGTGCGCCAAGAAATAATCGGGGCGGTCGGTGGAATAGTGATATTCCGTATCCTGCTCGCACACAATGTTCTTTTCACTCATCACGTCAAGCCCGAACTCACGCGTGACGCCAAACAAATTGGGCATATCGGCATAGTAGCAGGAGGTGATGAGAAAGACCTTGCCACCCTGTGCAAGATAATTTGAGAGCGCGACGGCTTCTGCTTCGGTGATGTCCGTTTTTGGCGTGTGCAGAATGAGCAGATCGCAATCTGTACCGATTTGGAGCGGTGAGGTGATCTCTTCAAAATAGTAGCCGCCCGAAATGAGGTAAGAGGAAAGAGATGCGTCCATAGCGTTTTGCGAGCCGAATATTTTAGCGGTGGTCACCTGAGCCGATGTGACGTAGTTGATCGCGTTTGTCAGGCGCGTACAGCCGTCAAAATAGGCAACCGTTGCTTGCGAATTGTAAAGCTGTGCGCCGTATGCTACGGCCTGCTCGCCGTACTGTCCGTAGCTTTGTGTCTGCAAATAATTTGTATACGCGCTCAAATAGTAGGCGTATTGTACGGGAGAGAGGGTTGCCTGCAGATCGGCATTGTAGTAGTGGTAAAGCTCGTTGTTGTCAAGCAGAATATGGCGATCGTTTGAAGCAACGATAAAGCTTTGGTCACTCAAGCCCACAGCACCGTAACGCTCCAAAAAGGCGGTCTCTTTTGCGGTGTTCACAATCTCAACCGATAGGTGGGGGGAGAGCTCGGCAAGCTCGTAAAGAAAATACTGCATATCGGTATCCGCACTCTTTTTGCCGCCGTCAACAAGATAATAGATAGTTACGTCATTCTTGAGCGTTTTGAGGTAATCCTTGGTAGCGGCAACGATCTCAAAGGTTTTGGAGTTGCTCACAGCGGGGGTGACAAGGTGCTCGGGAATGAGAAATGCGCCCATGCTTATGGAGAGTGCGAGAAGAAGCACCACTACCGCAAGAACCACACCCCTGCTACGGCGTGCGGGGCGTGCAAAATCGCCGCGTCTGCGCTTACATAAAAGTGTACCGATAGCCAAAGAGAGGAAAGTTCCCGACACAAGGGCAATGAGGTCTGCAATAGGGAAACGCCCATACGTAAAGGCGTAAAATAGCCCGATGGGGTTGATTGCCGTGAGGAGCGAGAGGGAAGTCTCGCTCAAAGGCAAGAGTGTAATGAGGAGCTGATAAAGGTAAAACGCAACCGACGGAACATACGCACATACCGCTCCCACGCGCGTATTGGGAATGGCAGAGAGAATGGTCTGCACCATTGCCACGGTCAGTGCCGTCAAGAGCACAAAGCCGAGAATAGAGGTGTAAACACTGCCGTAGGGTATGCTGCCGAACGCGGAGAGAAAAACGGGCAGCAGTGCCAATTCCAATACGGGTATCAAAAACACGGTCAATGCCGCCAAAAAGCGGCCGACGGTGAGGGAGAGGGGCGAGATGCCCATTGCAAAATAGCAATCCTCAAAGTGCGTGCGCTTTTGCCTACGGTCGGCAAAAATCTGCGAGAGCGGGAGCGTGCCGAGAAGAACGGGTGTGAGATAAACGGGAATGAACTGTAGTCCCCCCATCGGGGCAAGAATGGCCACCGAAACACCCACAGCTACCAAAAGGATAGAGAGAAGAATGTAGGTCGATTTCACTCTGAAATAGAGCTTTAATTCCTTGCGAAAAACAGAGAACATCAGTTTTTGTCCTCCTTTTCATTGGTGTCAAGCACCTCGTAGTCGCTACTCTTTTCAGTCAGCATTGCCCAACGGGAACGCTTGGGCTTTTGCGGCTCGTCGGGTGTGACAGTGACCTTGGCAGGTGCATTTGCATACTCCGCCAAGAGCTCGTCAGCGGTGGCGGCAGTTACCGTTTTTGGCTCACCGTCCTGCAAAACGAGAATCTCATCGCACATTTCGCAAAGATCTTTTGCCACGGGAGTGCAGACAAAAATCGTGTACGTGTCGCCCAAATAGCCGATCAAGTCGCGCATTTTTTGTGCATCCTTTGGGGTAAGCCCCGAGAGTGGAGAGGTCAAGATCAAAATTTCGGGCTTGCCCAAAACAGCTTGTAAGAGCGAGAGCATGCGCCCCTCACCGTGCGAAAGATTGGCAATGATACGGTCCTTTTTGTCGGCGAGGTCGGCAAGCTCCAAAAGCTCATACGCGTAGCGGAGCGTTTTGTCATAGCTCAGCTCACGCGCCTCGGCAACAGACATCAAATATTCAATTGGAGTCAATTCTTCGTCTGGGAGCAGGTCAGCGGGCAAAAAGCCAATGCCGCGGCGCGCCTGACGGGCTTCGCGATGCAGATCAAAGCCGCCTGCCAAAATCACACCGTCCATGGGGGTTTGCGCACCCGACATCAGCGAGAGAAGGCACACCGCATCGGCGTAGCGTGACGAAAAAACGCCATACGTCTTGCCGTTTGGCAAACGAAAGCTAACGTTCTTTACTTCACCCGTGCCAAAAGCACCCGAAACCGATTTCAATTCTATCAAGGTCACGCCCTCCAATCAAAGAGTTCTTCCATTATATAGTACACCAATTTTGTGTCTTGCATTTGACCTATTTTTGACTTTTTTATGACCTGATAAAAAAAGCCCCCCGGACGAAAGAGTTTGCGAAAAAGTCGCAAATTTGATTTTATAACATTTCATAAACATTTCACCAACAAAATGCAAAAATCGGCATCGTATAATAATGTCACAACGAAAAACAAAAAACAGGAGTATTATGGAAAACAACACTTTTCACTACAATTATTCGGCAGTAAGAAATAAGGAAATCGAAAGCATTAGAAACAAGTATATGCCCAAAGAGGAAAGTAAATTTGAGAGACTGAAAAAATTGGATCTGCGTGTGCAAAGCGCAGGTGTAGTTCAAGGTCTTTGCCTAGGCATCGTTGGCGCGCTTTTGTTTGGCGTTGGCATGTGCTTTTTCCTGAATGTATTTGCGGGAGCGGCTTGGAGCGCAGCCCTCTTTATGATCATCGGTACACTTTTGATGATTCCCGCTTATCCGATTTGCAAACGAATTGCAAAAAAGACAAAAACAAAATTGACCCCCGAAATTCTTCGTTTGTCCGAGGAATTTATGAAATCCTAAAAAAATTCAGGATTAACAAAACAAAAACATTTCGCAAAACAATCAAAAACAAACGCTTGGTATCATACAATCACAAAATCAAAAACAGACACAGAGAGGTAATTTATAATGAACAAAAACGAACAGTATATGGCAGAAAAAATCCGCACACAGTACACCGCAAGAGAGTATACCGAAATGGATAAGCTCCGCGCATTGGATGCAAAGGTAAAGCGCCCTGCAAACGCATTTGCGTATTTCTTTGGCAGCATCGCCGCCATCGTTATGGGCACGGGCATGAGCTTGGTTATGACCGACATTGGTTCCATGATCGGCATTGCTGACGGAATGCTCCCCGGCATCGTCATCGGTGTTGTCGGTATGTTTATGGCGCTTATCAATTATCCTATTCACCGCGCCATTCTCAAAAGCCGCAAAAGAGCATACAGTGCAGAAATCCTTACACTGAGCAACAGAATTATCAATCAATAAAATTAAAATAAAATCAAAAAGGAGAAAAACAAATGGGATTTTTTAAGAAAGCATTTTCCGATATGAAGGAGAGCACCAAGGCACAACACGAGGTTGACAAGGCAAATTTTGCAGCTGCAAAGGCAGAAGCAAAGGCAAACTTTGAAGAAAACAGATTTCACAATACCTATGCAAAGGCAAAGGCAGACGCAAAAAAGAACTGGGATGACGCTCACATGAGCCCTTCCGAAAGAGCTGCTCGCGCACAAGAGGAGAGAGAGGCACAAATTGCTGAAGCTAACGCAAGAATTGCAGCAGCAAATGCTCGCTACGACGCGGCAAAAAAGAAGTAAAAATCAACGGCACAGCGAGGCGTAAAACACGGCTCGCTTGTGTTGCGTTTACAGATAAAAATAAAGGAGTTAAAAATGAACGCTATTGAAATCAAAAATCTTTCAAAAAGCTTTCGCTCAATGTATGCAGTGGATCATCTCAATATGACCGTTCCGCAGGGCGCGATATACGGCTTTATCGGTGAAAACGGCTCGGGAAAATCGACCACAATGAAATTGCTGTGCGGTCACCTCGTTCCCGACTGCGGTGAGATCAAGCTGTTCGGCAGAGATTATACCGATCCCGGTGTAAGAGTCAGAGTAGGCGCACTTATCGAGAACGCAGGATGTTTTCCCGGATCAAGCGTGTATCAGAACCTTATGATGCAGTGCATCAATCTTGGCATTGTGAACGCCGACGAGGAGATCTACCGTGTGCTTGAGATTGTGCGTATGGAGGATAACGCAAATCTCAAATTCAAGAGCTGCTCGCTCGGTATGAAGCAACGTATCGGTATTGCGATGGCACTGCTTGGCGATCCCGCACTTCTCATTCTCGACGAGCCGATCAACGGTCTTGACACCGACGGTATGCGTATTATGCGCGAAATCCTTGTGGATATTACGAAGAAATACGGTTGTACCGTTCTCATTTCCTCTCACATTCTGGGTGAGCTTGAAAAGATTGCTACACACTACGGTATTATCCGTCAGGGCAAGATGATCATGGAGTTGTCTGCCGAGGAGATGGATTCGAGAGCGCAGGTGTTTACATCCCTTAAATGCGCGGATATGCAGGGCGCAAAGGCAGCTCTTTGTAAGCAGTACGTCGACGTGCGCGAGGAAGAAGGATATATCCGCATTTACGACGTGGACGATACCGCTTCTATCGTAGATTACTTGATGAAAAACGGTCATGTTGTCAGCGAAATCTCAAGAAACAAAATCGGTCTTGAGGAATATTATATCGAGCTTATGTCGAAAAAGGAGGCAGAATAATGAATACAACACGTGAAATCAAATTTGAATCGCCTACCTTTGGGGAACGAATCAAGGGTATGCTCGGCGTTGACTTCTACCGTCTGTTCCATACGCCCCTCTTTTACATCTTCCTTGCCATTGCCGCAATCATCCCTGCGATGGTATCTGCAATGACCATGATGCCCGATCAGAACGGAAATCAGATCTCTCTTTATTCAAACGTTTGGCAGATCATCGCCGCCTCGAAATCGCTCTATGTGATTGAAGGTATTGCCGACTATGCCAACATGAATATGGTTTTCATCTTCGGCGGTATTATGGTATCTATCTTTATCGGTCACGATTACAAATCGGGTTACGTTAAACAGCTCTTTACCACACACGCAAAGAAGCAGGACTATATGATTTCCAAGAGTCTTGTTTGCACCTTTGCCATGGCGTGTATGTGCATTACGTACCTCATTGGAGGTACGGTGGGTGGCTTGCTCGCAGGATATGAAACCGAAGTGAACGTGGGCTCGCTCATTGTTGCTATCCTCGGCAAAATCATTATGTCACTGGGATGGGCAAGTCTTTATACCTTCCTCAACGTGATCTTCAGAAGATATTTCGGTATTTCTGTGGCATCGTCTTTTTTCTTTGGCACGGGTATCCTTATCATCGGTGCGGCGGCAATCGTTGAAGGATTGGGGCTTCCTACAAGTTTCCTCAACATCTTCCTTTACGGCGCATCGGTAAATGCCAATCTTTCAAGCGGAATTGGCTCTTTGATTATCTGCATTGTAGTATCAGTTGCTTGGGCGGTTATTTACAATGTAGCAGGCACAAAGCTACTTAACAAATGCGACGTTTATTAAGGAGGGCGAAAAATGAATGCAGTTGAGATAAAAAACTTATCCAAAAACTTCGGCCCTAAGCAGGCGGTGTGCGGTCTTGATATGACCGTTCCGATGGGCGCAATCTACGGCTTTATCGGCGAGAATGGTTCGGGAAAATCGACTACTGAAAAGATGATCTGCGGACTGATCCCCACAAGCGGCGGCTCGATCAAGCTGTACGGCAAGGACTATACCGACGAGAGCGTAAGAGCGAAAATGGGTGTTTTGATCGAAGCCCCCGGATGCTTCCCGGGGCTTACCGTGTTTGATAATATGATGCTTCAGGCGGCAAATCTTTCTATTGCCAATGCAGAACAGGAAGTCGTTAAAGTGCTTAAAATGGTTCGTATGGAGGGTGCAGCAGGCAATAAATACAAGAACTGCTCCCTCGGTATGAAGCAGAGAGTCGGCATTGCCATGGCACTGCTCGGTGATCCCACGCTTTTGGTTCTCGACGAGCCCCTCAACGGTCTTGATGCCGACGGTATGAGAATTATGCGTGAGGTATTTTGCGATATCATTAAGGACGGAAAGCGCAGTATCATTGTTTCCTCACATTTGCTCGGTGAGCTTCAAAAGGTAGCAACACACTACGGCATTATCCGTCACGGAAAAATGATCGTGGAAATGACCGCAGAGGAGCTTGACGCAAGCTGTCGGACCTATGTTGCTCTGCAATCGGCTGAAATGAACAGAACCAAGATGCTCCTCGGTTGCAAGTATTCCCGTGTGGAAGAAGATGAGGCGGGCTATATCCGTGTGTATGATCTGACTACACCCGAAGAAATCGTGACGTATCTCTACGAAAACGGAATTTGCGTAACCGAGATTAAAACTGACAAGATTGGACTTGAGGAATACTACATCGACCTGATGAAAGGAGGCAAATAAGAATGGAAAAAACAATGAAATTTGAAAAAGTCAGCTTTGGTAAGCGCTTGAAAAGCATGCTAAAGGTTGATTTTAAGAGAATGTTCAAGTCAAAGCTCTTTTACATTCTGATTGCCTGCGCTCTTGTGATGCCTATCTTGATGACCGTTATGATGTCGATGATGGATGGCTCTGTTTCGGTCAATCCGCAAACAGGAGAGGAAACAATTATGGTTGGGCCACAAAATACGTGGCAGAATATCGGCACGCTTCCCGGTGAGCCCCTCGGCGGCGACGAGATCTTTATGATGTGCAACATCAACATGATGTTTATGGCGGTTGCCGTATTCATCTGCCTCTTTATATCCGACGATTTCAGAAACGGATACGCAAAAAATCTCTTTACCGTTCGCGCAAAAAGAGGTGAATATGTATTCTCCAAAACGATCGCGGGCTTTGTTTGCGGCGCAATGATGCTGATCGCATACCTCGTCGGTGCAATGCTCGGCGGTGCGATCTCGGGGCTTTCCTTTGACCTTCACGGACTCGGCGTAGGAAATCTTGTCGCATGTATGCTTGCAAAGATATTCCTGATGCTTGTGTTCGTTTCTATCTTCACGCTTATCAGTGTGGCGGCAAAGCAGAAGGCATGGCTCTCGATCTGCGGATCGCTCGGCGGCGGTATGCTTCTCTTTATGATGGTTTCGATGATCACTCCCCTCGGTTCTACCATAATCAATGTCGCACTCTGCGCGGCAGGCGGTGCGTTGTTTGCATTCGGTCTGGGAGCTATCAGCAAAGTGGTGTTGAAAAAGACAAGTTTGGTATAATTTTGGATACAAGGCAGCACAAAAAATGTGTTTGCCTTGTATTTTTTTTGCAGAAAAAGTCAAAACACAAACAAAACTTTAACATTTGTGTGGTATAATGAATATATACAATCCCAAAATATGACTTTTGGAGGTTTTCTATGTTCAAAATTCTAATTGTGGAAGATGACCGAGATCTGAACCGCAGCGTATGCTCGTTTCTCAATAACTCGGGATACGAAGCGATTGGGTGTCTTGATGCCGAAAGTGCTTACGACGAAATGTATAAAAACACCTTCGACTGTATCGTTTCGGATATTATGATGCCAAACATTGATGGCTTTGAGTTTGCCAAGACCGTGCGCTCCCTCAACAACGATATTCCGATTTTGTTTATGACCGCACGCGACGATTTTGCCTCGAAGCAACGCGGCTACCGCATCGGAATCGACGATTATATGACCAAGCCCATTGATCTTGACGAGCTTTTCCTGCGTATCGGCGCGCTTCTTCGTCGTTCCAAGATCGCATCCAGCCGTCGCCTCGAGGTTGGCAATTTCGTAATGGATGCAGACGAGAGAAGCGCAACCTTGAACGGTGAGGAAATACCCTTGACGGCAAGAGAATTTGACCTTCTTTATAAGCTCCTGTCCTACCCCAAAAAGACTTTTACGCGCACACAACTGATGGATGAGTTTTGGGATGTGGATACGCAAACGAGCACGAGAACGGTTGACGTATATATGACCAAACTGCGCGCAAAGCTCTCGGACTGCGACTCCTTTGAAATTCAGACTGTCCACGGTCTGGGCTACAAGGCGGTGATCAAATGAAAAAGCCGACCGCTCAAAGAGTATTTCAGGAGTTCAGTAGCTTTCTTTTGTTTTTTCTGTCGGTAGGATTTGTGGTCTCTTGCTGTATGATGCTGTTCCTCAACGTATTGTCAAAAGAAATGGGACTCGTTTATACCCCCGACAATATCGCAGAAGCGGCAAAGATCACCTTTCTCAACGTTGTCATGATTACCGTGCTTTTCAAAACGGCTGATTTTATCCGCCGCAGAATTATGGTAGATAAACCGGTCAAGTTGATTACAGATACAGCAGGGAAAATCATGAACGGTGATTTTTCGGTTCGCATCGAGGAAATGCACGGCTCGGGCATGGAGGGCTTTAATCAAATCGGTGAATCGATCAACGCAATGGAAGAGGAGCTTTCGAGCGTGGAAACGCTTCGTACCGATTTCATTGCCAACGTATCCCACGAGATGAAAACGCCGCTTGCGGTCATGCAGAACTACGGAACGCTCTTGCAGACTCCCGATCTGCCCGAAGATAAGCGCATCGAGTATGCAAAGGCAATCACCGATGCCTCACGCCGTCTTGCCGATATGATGACGAATATCCTCAAGCTCAACCGCCTTGAAAATCAGCAGATATATCCGAATCCCACCACCTTCGATCTCGGTGAACAACTTTGTGAGAGCTTGCTGCAATACGAAAACACGTGGGAAAGAAAGAATATTGAAATTGAAACAGATATTGCCGAGAGTGTGCTTGTTTCTGCCGATGCCGAGCTTTTGTCGCTCGTGTGGAATAACCTTTTTTCCAACGCCTTCAAGTTTACCGAGGACGGCGGCAAGGTCACACTCACGCTTACTGCGGACGAAACATACGCTACCGTAAAAGTATCCGACACGGGATGCGGAATGAGCGCGGAGGTTGGCGCGCACATATTTGAAAAGTTCTATCAGGGCGACACCTCGCACGCAACACAGGGCAACGGACTCGGATTACCTCTTGTAAAAAGAGTGGTTGACATTATGCAGGGTGAAATCGGTGTGGAAAGCGCCGTCGGTGTCGGAACGACCTTTACGGTCAGAATCAGGAGGACTGAAAATGGATTGGAAGAAGCTCGGTAAAGCTTTGCTGTTTCCGCATATCGCGATTATGATATTGCTCGTTCCGATTGCTACCGTTTTGCACATTGGCTCAATGGTGTTTGTCGGAACGGAGTCAGTAATAGCGTACATTTCCTACGTTCTTGCTGCCTACACCTTGACGGTGTGGTGCTTCAAGATTCCGTGCTTGATTAAGTTCTTCAAAACCTTCAAGGATGAAAACAAATATGCAAGAAGATGGCAGGACGATACGCGCCTGCGCTTGAACGTGTCACTCTACGGTTCGCTTGCCTGGAACGCATTGTATGGACTTTTCCAATTGTGGCTTGGTTTTTATCACCATACCTTTTGGTTCTGCTCACTTGGCGCGTACTATATCTGCCTTGGCGTGATGCGATTCCTCTTGGCGCGTCATACAACGAGATACGCTCCCGGCGAGAGAATGCAAACCGAACTAAAAAAATACCGCGCCTGCGGTATCGTATTTCTTGTGATGAACTTAGCTCTTGCGCTGATCATCTTCTTTATGGTCTATTGGAACAGAACCTTCGAGCATCACATGATCACGGCAATTGCGATGGCGGCTTATACCTTTACGGCACTCACGACGGCAATTATCAACGTTATCAAATACAGAAAGTATAACAGTCCCGTCTTTTCTGCTTCCAAGGTGATCAGCTTGGCGGCGGCACTCGTGTCGATGCTGACACTTGAATCCACGATGCTCACGACCTTCGGTGACGGAACGATGACTGCTGCCGCGCAAAAATGGATGCTCGGTGCAACGGGGGGTGCTATTTCCGTGCTGATCGTTGCCACGGCAATTTATATGATCGTCGTCGGCACAAAAAAACTGAAACAATTAAAAACAGAGGTTGAAAATGGATAATAAAAATCAAGAAAAAAGCGGATTTACTTACACCTACTCTGCCAAGGAACAGGCAGAGCTGAAGCGCATCCGCGATAAATATACCGCGCCCACCGAAACCGAGGATAAGATGGCGCGCCTGCGCCGCCTTGATGCAAGCGTGACGAATACGGCTCAAGCGGTCGCGCTTGTGTTTGGTATTATAGGGACGCTCTTTCTCGGATGCGGAATGAGCTTGATTATGACAGACTTTTCGCAAATTCTCGGCTCTCACGAGGATCTGGCTATGGTTATTGGCATTATCGTCGGCGTTTTCGGTGGCATTCTTGCAAGCTTTGCCTATCCTATCTATAACGCTATCGTAAAGGCAAAACGCAAGAAGATCGCACCCGAGATCATTCGCCTTACCGACGAGCTGATGAAATAGGACATGAGTGAAAAAACGGAAGTTAAAACGTTACCTTAAAAAGACTTTGATATAAAAAATATTGGACACATCACCGCGCAAAACGCGAAAATGATGTGTCCAATTTTATTTATTTGATTTTACAAGTTGACCTTGCAAAAAGTCAATTACTTGCTTGCTTCTTCGATAGCAACTGCAACAGCAACATGTCATTAGGAATGACGGTTTTTGCAGTGCCATCAAGTAATGCAATTCTTATTTGGAAGCTTCCTCAATAGCTACTGCTACTGCTACCGTCATTCCGACCATGGGGTTGTTACCTGCGCCGATGAGACCCATCATTTCTACGTGAGCGGGAACGGAGGAGGAACCTGCGAACTGTGCGTCGGAGTGCATACGACCCATGGTGTCGGTCATACCGTAAGAGGAAGGACCTGCAGCCATGTTGTCGGGGTGGAGAGTACGGCCAGTGCCGCCGCCGGATGCTACGGAGAAGTAGCTAACACCGTTCTCTTGGCACCACTTCTTGTAGGTACCTGCAACGGGGTGTTGGAATCTGGTGGGGTTGGTGGAGTTACCGGTGATGGAAACGCCTACGTTCTCCAGCTTCATGATAGCAACGCCCTCGGGAACGTTATCGGAGCCGTAGCACTTAACGTCAGCTCTGGGGCCCTTGGAGAATGCCTTTTCTTCGAGAACGGAAACGGTCTCGGAGTAAGGATCAAATGCAGTCTTTACGTAGGTAAAGCCGTTGATGCGGGAGATGATGTATGCTGCATCCTTGCCCAAACCGTTGAGGATTACGCGCAGGGGCTTGTTACGAACCTTGTTTGCATTGAGCGCGATCTTAATAGCACCCTCTGCAGCTGCAAAGGACTCGTGACCTGCCAGGAAGCAGAAGCACTCGGTCTCCTCGGAGAGGAGCATCTTACCGAGGTTACCGTGGCCAAGACCAACCTTGCGGTTCTCGGCAACAGAGCCGGGAATGCAGAAGCTTTGCAGACCGATGCCGATAGCAGCAGCAGCGTCAGCGGCCTTGGTGCAGCCCTTCTTAATTGCGATAGCTGCGCCTACAACGTATGCCCACTTTGCATTCTCAAAGCAAATGGGTTGGGTCTCTTCAACGATCTTGTAAGGATCAATGCCGTAGTTGTCGCAAATTTCCTTGCACTCGTCAATGGAGTTGATACCGTATTCCTTCAGTGCGGCGAGGATCTTCGCCTCGCGTCTTTCATAACCTTCAAATTTTGCCATGATACGTATCCTCCTTTAATTATTCCTTACGGGGGTCAATGTACTTTGCAGCATCATTGAATCTACCGTAGGTGCCTTTTGCTTTTTCATAAGCTTCGTTGGGCTCCATGCCCTTCTTGATCATATCGGTCATCTTGCCAAGAGAAACGAACTCATAGCCGATAACCTCGTTGTTCTCGTCCAGAGCCATACGAGTGCAGTAGCCCTCGGTCATCTCCAGGTAACGAACGCCCTTTTCCTTGGTGCCGTACATGGTACCAACCATGCTTCTCTCGCCCTTGCCGAGGTCTTCCATACCTGCGCCGATAACGAGACCGCCCTCAGAGAATGCGGATTGGCTACGACCGTAAACGATCTGCAGGAAGAGCTCTCTCATTGCGGTGTTGATTGCATCGCAAACGAGGTCGGTGTTCAAAGCTTCGAGAAGGGTCTTGCCGGGGAGGATCTCAGCTGCCATAGCTGCGGAGTGAGTCATACCGGAGCAGCCGATGGTTTCAACGAGAGCTTCCTCGATGATGCCGTTCTTAACGTTCAGGGAGAGCTTGCACGCGCCCTGTTGAGGTGCACACCAGCCCACACCGTGGGTGTATGCGGAAATGTCAGTGATCTGCTTTGCCTGGATCCACTTGCCCTCTTCGGGAATGGGAGCAGGACCGTGATCACAACCCTTGTTTACTACGCACATGTGTTGAACTTCCAAGCTCTGTGCGTAAGGATAATTACTTACGTTGCTCATTTGATGTATCTCCTTTTTTAATAATAAACTGTTTTGTGCGGTCAGGATAACAGGGGCAAGATCGCCTCGCAGTAAAGACCGCCAATAAACTCGGCACCTGCCGCATTGGGGTGAACCCCATCGTCGGAGTAGTGCATCGGGTTGGGCGCCGTGGGCAGAGCCGCGGCAAATTTTTCATCCAAGGGAAGGTAAGCATCTGCATACTCGTCGGCAAGACGTCGCACGATAGCAGCGATGCGCTCGACCTCATCTCTCCAACTCTCCTTATCGGAAGAGGGGAGCAGGAAAGGGCAGAGAATAAGGATCTTTGCGTGCGTTTCTTTACGAATACGCTCAAGAACCGCACGGTAGTTTGCCTCAAACTGCTCGTCCGTCATTTCGCGTCCGTGAGAGTGGCGATGCCAAACGTCGTTGATGCCGATGAGGATCGAGACCACGTCGGGATCGATATCGATGATATCGGTCTGCGTTCTTGCCAAAATGTCATCGGAGCGATTGCCGCTGATGCCAAGGTCGATGAATTCAAACGCACATTCGGGCATCGCTTCCTTGATGAGCGGAGCGGCGTATTTTGCATACCCCTGACCGAGATCGTGGATGTTTGCGCGGTTGCGGTTTGCATCGGTGATGCTGTCACCTTGAAAAAGAATTTTCATGAGTAGTGCTGAATTAAGCGATTACTTCGCCGTAAACGGTGCCAAATGCGCAAGCTGCGTTGCACTCATCGGTATCGATGTGCATAGCAAGTGCAAACTTGGGGCTTACACGGCAAACAACGTCGTCAAAGATGAGGGGACGAGCGGTGTCAAGGCGAACCTTAACGATCTGCTTATCGGTAACGCCGATCTTTTCTGCATCCTCGGGAGTCATGTGAATGTGTCTCTTTGCAATGATAACACCTTCGGTGATCTCAACCTCACCGGCAGGGCCTACCATCTTCAAGCCGGGGGTGTTTGCAACGTCGCCGCTCTCGCGAACGGGAACATCCTTAAGTCCGAGCACGCGAGCGTCGGAGAAGGAAAGCTCAACTTGGTTAGCGGGTCTTGTGGGACCGAGAACGCTAACTGCGAGTGTTTTGCCGTTGGGGCCAACGAGAGTGATCTTCTCATTGCCTGCAGCATATTGACCGGGTTGGCTCAGCTCTTTTTTAACGGTGAGCTCAGCACCCTTGCCATAAAGAATTTCAACCGCCTCGGCGGTCAGGTGAATGTGACGCGCGGAAGTTTCAATCAGGATCTTGTTTTCCATAATTTTGAAAGCCTTTCTTTTTTCACTATTTTATTGTGTTTAGGGCTGACGGCAGCCCACAGTATTCCATACTACATTATTATAACATAAAAAAACACGTTTGTAAAGATAATTTTTTAACAATTCTGACGTAATAAATCAAAAAATATTGGATATGATAATCAAAAATGCGCCAAAAACGCATATACGGGGGTTAAAAATGCAGAAAAAAGAAAAAAATGAAAATCTTGAAAAAAATCGCGAGGAAGCGCGTCAGATACAGCTTGAAAACATTGAAATGAGTAGCGGCAGCATTGCCGAAAACGACCGCGAGCGGTTTCAGTGCATCTCCATTATTGGACAAATTGAAGGACATTATTTTTTGCCCGAGGGACAAAAAGCCACCAAATACGAGCAGATCATTCCGCTTCTTGTCTCTATTGAAGAAAGCGACGATGTGGACGGCCTGCTCGTCATTCTCAACACCATGGGCGGCGACGTAGAGGCAGGGATGGCGCTTGCCGAAATGATCGCCTCAATGACAAAACCAACCGTCTCGCTCGTGCTCGGCGGCGGACATTCCATCGGTGTTCCTCTTGCTACGGCGGCAAAGCGGAGCTTTATTGTGCCGAGTGCTACAATGACCATTCATCCTGTTCGCATCAGTGGTATGGTGGTGGGCGTGCCGCAATCCTTCCGCTATATGCAAGAGATGCAAAAGCGTATCGTCAATTTTATTTGTGCACACTCCCGAGCAGAGGCCGCCGTGGTGCAAGAGCTGATGATGCGTCCCGACCAGATCGCCACCGATTGCGGGTCGATTATTGAGGGGCGAGAGGCGGTAGAATACGGCATTATTGATGAGATCGGCGGACTTGATGCGTCACTTGCTTGCCTTCGCTCTCTTTGCCAAAAAAGCTCAAAAAAGAAGAAAAATAAAGAATAAGAATTATTCTCATTATAAAATATAGCAAGAAAATCGAAAGAAAATAGCAAAAAAGCGGATATAAATTTTGCAAAGGTATTGAAAGTGCTTCTTTATTATGATATAATAACTATATCTGTGTTTTATTCAGGCCGATTGTAAGCAAAACCATTGCCGCACACCAAGCGGTGTGCTACCGACACCGAAGAGCTCACAGCCAAAATGAGCAAAACCGTTCCTGAAACCGGCATCCGCTGCCCATTGCGCAGGCGTGTATGCGGCGGGTACAGAACGGTAAGGAGGATTTTTTGAAAACCGACATGAAATTGCGCTCCGGCGCAACCATTCCACACCTCTCTCCGGCAGATGCGGAGAGACGCAACTATCTCACCCGTGATACCCTCAACCGCATGCATCTGATGCCGGTTGGGGATCCTGCCGCCTTCCTTGAAAATGAGGACGGCAGCATTACATACTTTTTTGATCCTGCCCGCGTGGCAGAGGCGCCCCCCGAGCTTTGGTACGCGCCCACACAAAAGACCGAGACGATGATACTTGAAAGCGGTCTTGAAATTGCCCGCATGAGCACAAAGCGTGCGGCTGCTTGCGGTTTTTACACCGTTGAGCGTCTTTCGCAAATGAATTATGACGTTATCGAGGAGCCCGTTGCTTATACCTTGCGCAGCGACAAGAGCGTTATTTACTTTTACGATAAGAAAACGGCCATCCGCCGTCCCTTGATGTGCGTGCGTTGCGGCAGGGACGTTCGCTTTCGTCGCAAGCTTTGCCAAGCTTGTTTTGCAGAGGATCTTGCCATTCGCCGTGCCGAGGGAGACCTGCACCGCGCCGAGCATTACCATATGAAGCGCGACCGTGTGCTGTTTTTTGACCTTGAGCTCACAGGCGTTTACACGCACGATGAAATTTTGTCTATTTCCATCACCGACGGCAACGGCCGCATCGTAATGGATACGCTTGTTAAGCCCGACCACAAAAAGAAGTGGAAGCAGACCGAAAAGATCCACGGCATTACCCCCGAAATGGTTGCAGATGCACCGCATCTGAAGGATCTCGTGCCCGAGATCAAACGCATTTTTGAGGGTGCCGACGTACTCATCGCTTACGGCGTTTCCACCGACTACAGCCACATCAAATACATTTACGAAACCGAAGCGGAACGCGAGGCGTTGCACAAAAAAACACGTTGCGCGTCTATCGAATTCGTACGTTATCAGTCCGAGCATTACCCCGATCTCGTGCACGCATCTCTTAGCGATGCAATGGCACTGTTGGAGATCGAGTGGGACGGCGTTGCACACACGTCTATTGCCGACACCATCGGCTGTGCTAAGGTATGGGAAAAGCTTTTCCCCAACTACTACGAAGATTGAGGTACAGATTATGGATAAGTTTTTTGGTCTGGACAATCCCGCAAAGCTTGATAAGGACACCGCTCTTTTGACAACCACCCACGATGATGTAGAGAAAATGATCATATGCGGTATTCTCGAGGAAGAAGAAATCCCGTTCCTCGTTAAGGACCGCGGCGCGGGCGAGGCAGTTCGCGTTGTAACCGGATATTCGATGTACGGTTGCGATATTTACGTGCCCGCCGCACTTCTCGAAAAGGCAAATGCGCTCCTGGATGACTACCGCAACGGCGAGCCCATTTTTGATGAGGACGAGATTGTAGAAGAGGAAGACTGAGAACGTATGAAAGAAATTTTACTTTGCAAGCTCGGTGAGATCGTGCTCAAGGGCGCGAACCGCCGCTATTTTGAAGATACCCTGTGCCGCAATCTGCGCCACCGCGCAAAGCATTTTGGCAGCTTTGAGATCAAAAGCTCCCAGAGTACCATCACCATTACACCTCTTGACGATTTTTGCGATATAGATGGGCTGTTTGAAAACGTGCAAACGGTATTCGGCATTGTAGCCATCAGCCGTTGCGCGGTTTGCGAGAAAACAATGGAAGCCATCGAGCGCACCGTAAGAGATTACGTGCCGCAATTCCTTGTTGGCAAAAAGACCTTTAAGGTGGTTGCCAAGCGCTCGGATAAGCGCTTTGTGCTCGATTCCATGGAGATCGCGCGCGAGGTTGGTGGCTATGTCCTTTCTACCATGCGCGGCATCAAGGTTGACGTAAAGAATCCCGAAATCGTGGTACAGGTCGAAATTCGTGAGCATAGCGCATTCATTCACGCAGGCCAGTTCAAGGGCGCGGGCGGCATGCCCGTTGGCACCAACGGCAAGGCACTGCTTCTGCTCTCGGGCGGCATCGATTCTCCCGTGGCGGGCTATATGATCGCAAAGCGCGGCGTGCAAATTGAGGCCGTACACTTTGAATCCTTCCCCTACACCAGCGAAATGGCACGCGAAAAGGTGCTCGAGCTGGCACGCGAGGTCTCGCAATACGCAGGCACGTTTGGCGTACATATCGTTTCCCTGACGAAGATCCAAGAGCTGCTTGTCAAAAACTGCGAGGAGGATTACTTCACACTTATTTTGCGCCGCTATATGATGGCGATCGCCGACCGCATTGCACACAAGCTCGGTTGCGGCGCGCTCATCACGGGTGAAAGTCTCGGTCAGGTCGCATCACAAACTATGCAGGCAATCGGCGTTACCGACCCGATGTCCACGCTTCCCGTGTTCCGTCCCTGCATTGGTATGGATAAAGAGGAGATCGTGCAGATCGCGCGAAAGATTGGCACGTTTGAAACGTCCATTCAACCCTACGAAGACTGTTGCACCGTATTTACCCCCAAGCATCCGCGCACAAAGCCGGAGCTCCATAAGGTAGAGGAGCAACAAAACAGATTGGATTTTGACGCCCTTGTGCAAGAGGCACTCGACGGGGCGTACGTTGAATACATCCGCCCCGAATTTTAATCGGCGGAAGAATTGAGGAGAAAGACTATGGAACAAAAATATTACCGTATGACGATCGCGGGCTGCCAAAGAGATCTGCCCCTGTGTCCTCTGAATGACGATATGATGATTGCGGCGTTCGTTATCTTCGGTGACCCCGAGCTGACCACCGCATGTGCTGATGCACTTTTGAAAAAAGCCCCCGAATATGATTACCTCATCACCGCGGAAGCAAAGGGCATTCCGCTTGTACATGAAATGGCACGCCTTGCAGGCAATCAACGCTACATGCTTGCACGCAAGTCTCCCAAACTCTATATGACCGGTGTTACCGAAGTGAATGTTCGCTCCATTACCACCGACCATCCCCAAAAGCTTTACCTCGATACCGCTGATGCCAATATGATGAAGGGTAAGCGTATCCTCATTGTTGACGACGTGGTATCTCTTGGCGATTCCTTGCACGCTCTCGAGGAGCTTGTAAAGGCAGCAGGCGGCGAAATTTGCGGACGTATGACCATTTTGGCAGAGGGCAACGCAAAGAACAGAGACGATTTGATTTATCTTGAAGAGCTCCCGCTGTTTGATAAACACGGCAACGTGCTCTGATTAAAGGAGTGATAAACATGGCAGAATTGATGACTGCAAATGACAGACGTACCCATTATTGCGGTACCGTTCGTGAAAGTGATATTGGCAAACAGGTATGTGTTATGGGTTGGGTGCAAAAGCAACGCGACCTTGGCAACCTGATCTTTATTGACCTGCGCGACCGCACAGGTATCGTTCAGCTCGCTTTTGACGATAAGAGCGAAAAAGAGATTTTTGATAAGGCATTCGGCATTCGTGCCGAGTACGTTCTTGCGGCACACGGCGTTGTCCGTCCTCGCGGCGAGGGCGCGGTTAACCCCAACCTGCCCACAGGTGCGGTTGAAATTTTTGTAACCGAGCTCAAAATTCTCTCGGCTGCACAAACCCCTCCCTTTGAGGTGAGTGACAGCAAAAAGGTAAACGACGAAACGGCACTCAAGTACCGTTATCTCGATTTGCGCCGTCCTTCCTTGCAGCGCAACATTATGATGCGTCATCAAATTGCAAAGGTGGCACGCGAATACTACTACGAAAACGGCTTCCTTGAGATCGAAACCCCTATGATGATCAAGTCCACCCCCGAGGGTGCGCGCGACTATCTCGTTCCCAGCCGTATCCACAAGGGCAGCTTCTATGCGCTCCCGCAATCTCCTCAGCTTTACAAGCAGCTGCTGATGCTTTCGGGCTACGACCGTTACATTCAGCTTGCCCGTTGCTTCCGCGATGAGGACCTGCGTGCTGACCGTCAACCCGAATTTACACAAATCGACCTTGAAATGTCCTTTGCAACGCAAGAGGACATCATGGCAATGAATGAGGGATTTATCAAGCGCGTGTTCAAGGAAGTGCTGGGCGTAGATATTCCCACACCCTTGCCGCGCATCACCTTTGCCGATGCTATGAACCGCTACGGCTCGGATAAGCCCGACACCCGTTTTGGTATGGAAATCCAAGACCTCTCCGAGGTTGTAAAGAACTGTGGATTTGGCGTATTTACGTCTGCTATTGAGGCAGGTGGCTCTGTTCGTGCAATCGTTGCCAAAAACGCGGCTGCAACCCTTACCCGTAAAGAGATCGACAAGCTCACCGAGCACGCAAGAGGCATCGGTGCTAAGGGCTTGGCATATATTCGTTGGGCTGACGAAGCTCCCAACTGCTCTTTTGCAAAGTTCCTCACTCCCGAGGAGCTGCAAGCAATCCTTGAGGCAGGTCAAATGGAGCAAGGCGACGTTATGCTCATCGTAGCCGACAAAAACAAGGTTACGCTCCCCACTTTGGGCGCATTGCGTAACATCCTTGGCAAAAAGCTGGACCTCATTCCCGAGGGCGCGTTCAACTTCCTGTGGGTAGTAGAATTCCCGTTCTTTGAGTGGAACGAGGAGACCGATCACTGGGATGCTATGCACCATCCCTTCACAATGCCGCTCCAAGAGTGTCTCGAGTATCTCGAAAGCGACCCCGGCAAGGTTCGTGCAGAGTGCTACGATATGGTTCTCAACGGCACCGAGCTGCTCTCCGGTTCTATCCGTATCACCGACTGGCAGCTGCAAGAAAGAATGTTTAAGGTTCTCGGTCTTACCCCCGAGGATATTCAAAAGAAGTTTGGCTTCTTGGTTGACGCATACAAATACGGTGCACCCCCTCACGGCGGCTCCGGTATGGGTCTTGACCGTCTGGCAATGGTTATGTCGGGCGCCGACTCTCTGCGCGACGTTGTTGCCTTCCCGAAGGTACAAAATGCGAGCGAGTTGATGTCGCAATGTCCCACTCCCGTTTCTGCCGCTGACCTGGCAGTTTTGGGCATTGCCGTTACCGAAGAAGAATAAAAATTGATTTTTGCACATACGGTGCGCGTTTTCATAGGATTACGCGCACCGTATCAGCCCAATGATATGGCTGTTTGTGTGTCGCGCACCCAAATATTCCTTTTTGTTTAGAGCGTTTTTTGAAAGGAGATGGGGGTGCGGGGGAAGAGGGAAACTTTTTGCAAAAAGTTTCCC
>JAZORZ010000015.1:0-26376 GCA_045656885.1 Eubacteriales bacterium | reverse complement strand
ACTCTACAAACAAGTCATTTGGCGTGCACTCCAAAATATCGCAAATTGCTTTGAGATTTTCAAATTTGATAGAACTTGTTTCGTTTTCCAAAATTCTTTTAAAGTTTTGATAACTCAAACCAAGTTGAATGTACAGCCAATATCTTGTCTTTCCCTTTTCTTTCAGTATTTCATCAATGCGAAAATGCACAACCATCACCTCCAAACATTATATAACGTATACATTATATATTGAATTTCATATTGACAAGTAGACTTTCACGTTATATAATGTATGCATAAGATATATTTTATATGTTAAATGATGGGGGTATGAGATGGTAATTGTATTTTGCGGACATTCCAATTATGTGCAACGCGCGCAAGATGAAGCAAACATATTGAATGCTTTGGAAGTAGAGGTGGGAGATTTGCCTTGTGAGATTTTTCTTGGTGGATACGGAACCTTCGATGCTTTCGCGCTCCGCTGTGTTAAAAAGTTCAAGCAAAGCCATCCAAAAACAAAGTCGGTTTTGATAACCCCTTATTTACAAAAAGGAAAAAACACCTGCCCAAAAGAAGATTTTGATTCTGTTATTTATCCAAGTTTAGAGCATGTGCCACCGAGATATGCAATTTCGCACCGCAACAGGTGGATGATAGAGCAGGCAGACGTTGTTGTTTGTTGCGTGTCGCGCCAATACGGTGGCGCGTATGCAATGTATTTAGATGCAAAACGAAAAGCGAAGAAAATATACAATCTCGGTTCATTAAAATAAAAAAACGGGCGACCAATGGTCGCCCTACAAGTAATTTCAAAATTCAACCGTAGGGGCGATTCACGAATCGCCCGTTTTTTAATAATATATCTTCTTGACTGTCTTTTATAGACAAACTTCAAAAAATATGCTATAATATTTCCAAACCTACCTAACATTTGGTCGGGTGCGCCGACTATATGGGTGAAAGCATTGATCAATCGCTTGGAGAAACAAATGAAAAAACAAGAATTGCTGAATTACTTTGATGATGAACTGCTTGATAAGCTTTTTGGTTTTTGCTATGCGAGGACCAACGATAGCTATGAAGCAGAGGAGCTCTGCTCTGATATCCTATATGCGCTTGTCAAAGCCGCCCAAACTGACGGAGAAGTTCAAAACGTCTATTCCTTTATCTGGAAAGTTGCGCGCAATGTCTATGCCGATTTTTCGGATAAACGGCGCAAGAAAACCGACATGACGTGGACGGGAGATGCAGAAGAATTTTTCCTTACCTTAGCAGATGAAAAGGAAGATCCCGATGATACACGGGAGCTTTTGACACACGTTTACCGTCGCATTGCCTTTTTAACAAAGGCCTATCGCGAGGTAATGATCTCCTTTTACATCGACGGTCTTTCCACGGCGCAAATTGCCGCACAGCAAGGCATTGGTGAGGGTACTGTTCGTCAAAGACTTTTTTCGGCAAGACAAAAGATCAAAAGTGAGGTAGAAGAAATGGCAGAAACCAATAACAAGCCGGTAGCGCTTGATAAAATTGATTACGTGATTTGGGGAACGGGTAGTCCCGCATGGGGAGATCCGCGAGATGGCTTTTGCCGTCAATTTTCCAATCACGTCATTTGGCTTTGTCACAAAAAGCCAATGAGTGCACCCGAAATTACAGAGGAACTGAACGTTCCTACCGTTTACGTAGAAGAAGAGCTTGAAATTTTGCGCAAGGGTGCAAACGGCAAATACGGCTTGCTTCGCCGCTTGGAGAACGGCAAATATGCAATCAACTTTGTTTTATTTGATAAGGACACCTTTGAAAAGGCAAACGCACTCTATACCGAGCATCTTCCCAAAATTTGTGATACGGTCTCAAATTATATCGAAGAACACAAAGCAGAATATTTGGCATTCCCGTATCTGAATAAAAAGGTGGACATGAACCTGATCTTGTGGCAACAGATTAAAAATATTTCCGAGGCGTTTTCTTGGCGTGTGAGATGTATTTTGCAGAAAAAGTATTTTTTGAATGTTGCCGAGGTAAGCCGTCCGTTCAGCGTTTATGGATACGTTGATAACGGAAAGCACTACGGCGGTGGACAAAATGGCATCTACGGAGAAAGCATTTGCGGATTTTCAGCAGTCCACATGGATAACATCTCTATTGCTCGCATTAAAGGGCATTTCGCTTGCGAGCATAATATAGCAAGGGATCCGCAGCTGCAACTGGCGGTTCGTGCAATCGAGGGTTTGGATATCAATTCTTTGAGCGAGCAAGAAAAGGAACACGCAGCAAAGGCAATCGAGCAAGGATATCTCTGGCGCGATGGTGAAACGCTCTATACCAAAATTCTTGTCAACGAAATTGATGATAACAAAAAGCTTTTCAAAATCAGTAATAGCTTGTGCAATAATGGATACCTTGATACCGAGGCAGAGCTGATAGCGGATAAGCTCGCAGAGCTTATCAAAGCATCTATTCCGGAATATCTTTGGGGAGAGTGGGAATTTGCAAACGAACTAGCGGATCTGCCTGTTCTTGAAGCTGTTGTGGAGCACCTTATCGAAAAGGGCGTTCTGACACCTCCCGAAAACGGCATTGGCGCCGAGGGCTGTTGGATGAGTGTGAGAAAGTAAATAAATAAAAGGGATAGCGCACTTGCTATCCCTCTTATTGTGTCTCGTAGGGGAGGGGCTTGCTCCTCCCGGAAACAAACGGTCACGGTGAAACCAAAAACGGGCGACCTAATGGAAGGCGGCAAGCCGCCACGAGATTGCAAGCAATCTCTTCGCCCCTACAATGTTTCTATTCAACTCTCTGAGTGAGCAGGGTCTCGGCGGCCCCTGCGAACTCGCGATAGCGAAAGCGAGCGTTGCGCTCGCGCCGACCGTCTATCCGTGTATTTGAGATTTCTTCCTATAACT
This sequence comes from Eubacteriales bacterium, assembly GCA_045656885.1. Classification (GTDB taxonomy): domain Bacteria; phylum Bacillota; class Clostridia; order Oscillospirales; family CAG-272; genus UMGS1865. Next base: position 23,482 of record JAZORZ010000015.1, on the reverse strand, counting down.
TTTTGTTAGAAAGTTCTTGAAAGGGGTGTGGGGGAAACTTCTTTTAAGAAGTTTCCCCCACGTCAAATCGCGTCTCCGCGTCCTATTTTATTCAGCGGTGTAATTATCGAAATAACCTTGAATCCAGATGATGGGCGTGCCCTTATCGCCGGAGCCGGAGGTAAGGTCGCAGAGCGAGCCGATGAGGTCGGTCAGGCGGCGGGGGGTAGTACCCTCGGAGATCATTTGACCAACGAGGTTATCGTCCTTTTCGTGGATCTTTGCCTTAATAGCGGCTTTGAGTTCTTCGCCCTCGAGGTTGGAGAAATCGTTATCTGCCAGATACTTGAGCTTAAGCTCATTGGGCGTGCCTTCCAGTCCCTTGGTGTAAGCAGGAGCAACAACCGGGTCGGCGAGCTCCCAAATCTTGCCTACGGGGTCCTTAAAAGCACCGTCACCGTAAACCATAACCTCAACGCGCTTGCCGGTAGCCGCGAAGAGCTTTTCTTGAATAGCATCTACAACGGGTTGGCAGTCACGGGGGAAGAGCTTTACTTGATCCTCGGTTGCCTTGTTCGAGCCCAAGAGACCGTAGTCAGCGTTGAAGCCCGAGCCGTTTACGGGAGCATTCAGGATCTCGTCAAGACCCAGAACGATCTCGGCACCTGCTGCCTTAAGGATGCGCTTTGTGCGTGCACGGGTGTGAATATCACAGCAGAGCACGTTCTTTGTGTAGGGGAGGATCGCCTTTGCGTTGTTGGCAAAAATGATCTCTGCTTCAGCGCCGCATTCGCGAATGAGGCCCTCGTAGTATTCCACGTAATCAACACCGGTAAAGGTGTGCTTTTGGTAACCAAAGAGCTCGCGGTACTTTTCAAGAGTGAGCACGTCGCGATAGGGGTTAACGTCCTTTTCGTCAACGGCTTCCATGCTAACCAGATGATTACCAACCTCGTCAGAGGGGTAGGAAAGCATCAAAACGACCTTTTTAGCACCCTTTGCAATGCCGCGCAGGCAAATGGCAAAACGGTTGCGGCTGAGAATGGGAAAGATAACACCAACGGTCTCGCCGCCGAATTTGTTTTTGATGTCTTGGGCAATGTCGTCAACCGTAGCATAGTTGCCTTGTGCACGTGCAACAACCGCCTCGGTCATAGCAACGATGTCTCTGTCATGAAAGGGAACGCCCTCAACGCGGGATGCCTCCAGAACGGACTCGGTAACGATATCCACAATGTTGTCGCCGTTTCTGATGATGGGAGCTCTCACTCCGCGCGAAACAGTGCCGAACATACGACTCATAAAAAAACAACTCCTTTTATCATAAATTGGGGGGTCATATAAACAAACTTGACATATCATTATACCACACCGCGCCCGTCTTTGCAATATTTTTTGCAAAAAAAGTTGAAAAAATGTGAAGAAGGAGAATAGCGGGTTGGTTTTGATTGGATTTGTTAGGAGCACAACAAAAGCCAACGGTTCCGTTTGCCGTTGGCTTTTGTTTTATTCTTCCGTGGGAACACTCTCATCCGGTTTGGCGGAGTCGGGTTCTTCCATTTCTTCAATGGGTGTTTCCAATGCTTTTTGCATCAACGCCTCGGCAGCGGCAAGCTCCTTGTGGGTAACGAGGCGTGTTCCCGAGGGGATTCCCCACGTAAGATCGCGCTTTGCAAAGGTAAAGGTGCCGTCGGGCAGAACGACCGTTTGGAGTGTGTCACAGCCGTTGAATACGCCTCTTTTGAGTTTGATGCGGGAATTTGCAAAGATGACGGTCTGCAGGGCGAGACAGTCCTTAAAGACCTCTCTGCCTACCACCTTGAGAGATGCGGGCCAGCTGATCTCCTTGAGCGACAGGCAACCCCAAAAGGCGCGTTCCTCAATGATTTTTAATACGGGGGATGCTTCAATAATCTCTAAGGACGTGCACTTAGCAAATGCCTCGGCTTCAATTTTGACCAAGGTATCGGGCAGACGGATCTCGCGCAAAGCAAAGCAATGGGAAAAGAGGTGCTCCTCCAATTCCTTGAGCTTTGCCTCAATGGTCACCTTCTCCAAGGCGTTACAGTAAGCAAAGCAAGAGGGGGCAATGTCCTGTACCTCGGCAGGAATGGTGATCTCCTCAAGCGAGGTGCAGCCCATAAACGCCGAGTGACCGATGCGCTTTACTTCGTGGGAGAGTGTTATATTTTTCAGCTTTTTGCAATGTGCAAAAGCGGCGTTGCCAACGTAATTGATGTGCTCGGGCAACTCGACCGTTTGGAGGTTGGAGCAGCAGGAAAAGGTGTAGTCGCTCAGCGCGCGAATAGCGTTCGGCATGTGCACGCGAGAGAGGGAGTAGCAATCACTGAAGGCACCAATGCCTACGTAAACGATGCTATCGGGAAGGTCGACCTCGCGCAGAGCGGTGCAGCGTGCGAAGATATAACGGCCAACTGTGCGCACGCTTTCGGGAATGTGAATGGATTTGAGCGAGCGACAGCCCCAAAACGTGCAACGGTGCAGGGTGGCAATGCCCTCGGGCAGTGTCAATTCTTCCAAGCTTTCGCAATCAAAAAACGCATAGCGTCCGATATGCTCGATAGATGCCGATAGCACCACGTGTCGCAAAGCGGTACAGCCCTTAAAGCAGGAGTCGCCGAGAGAGACGACCGAGCGGGGCAGGAGCAATGCGGTCATAGAGGAGCAGCCCTCAAAGGCATTGTCACCGATCTGGCGCAAGCCCGAGGGGAAGATCACCTGCAAAAGGTTAGAGCAGCCCAAAAAGGCGCGCGGGCCGATGGTAGCAACACGTCTGCCAAGCACCACGCGGGTGAGGTAGGTGTTGCCTTGAAACGCCTCCTCGGCGATGTCGGTGATATAGTCGGGAATGACGACCTCACTTTTTTTGCCGTAGTAGCGAATGAGCCGACCGTTGCGGACCTCACCGTGGCGAATCAGATCGGGGGTGGGGGCAACCGTCTTTTTTTCGGGCTTATCGGCTTTTTTGATTTTTTCGGGTGTGTTGATTTTTTCGCTCATAGTAGATCCTTTTTTGAAAACTCCGTTGGGGGACACTGCTACGCAGTGCCCCCACTTTGGGAAGGTTATTATCGATTAGTGATTACTGTTCTTCGTTTTCCTTTTGTGCTTGGCTTACGATCTTGCCGCCAACGACACCGGAGAGAAGAGAGGTAATGTCAAGACCGGTAGACTCCTTAACGCCTTCCATGATCTGGTTTGCGCTGTTCATAACGTCCTTTACAAGACGGGTGGAGTTGCCGTCACCGTACATAACGATGCGGTCGGTTTGTGCGAGAGGAGCAGCAGCGTTCTTAACGACCTCGGGAAGAGCAGCGAGATACATTTCGAGGACGGATGCTTCACCCATCTTCTTTTGTGCCTCTGCCTTCTTTTCAATGGCTTCAGCTTCTGCCAAGCCCTTGGCACGAATACCTGCGGCCTCTTGTTCCATCGCATAGCGGAGAGCTTCTGCCTCTGCCTTTCTTGCCTCTGCGGCTTGAATAGCGCGGTACTTTTCAGCTTCTGCTTCGCGTTGTTGCTTAATGAGCTCTGCTTCTGCCTTCTTTTCTGCCTGATACTTCATAGCATCGGCTTGCTTGCGAATTTCAGCGTCGAGCTCTCTTTCCTTAAGTGCAATTGCCTTTTCTGCCAGCTCGGCTTCCTTTTCCTTGCGGGCGATGTCTGCGTTTGCCTTGGTAATTTCAATGGTCTTACGTTGATTTTCTTGTTGAATGGAGTAAGCAGCGTCTGCCTCTGCGCGCTTGGTTTCGGATTTGACCTTCATATCTGCCTGTTGAATAGCAAGGTCGGCATCCTGCTCGGCAATCTTCTTTTCGGCTTCAACACGAACAGCGTTTGCTTCCTGTTGTGCGTTAGCGGTAGCAATAGAGATGTCTCTTTGTGCGTTTGCCTTTGCGATCTGTGCGTTTTTGCGGATCTGCTCAACGTTGTCGATACCCATGTTTTCAATGGTGCCGGCACCGTCCTTGAAGTTTTGAATGTTGAAGTTTACAACCTCAATACCCAGCTTTTCCATATCGGGAACAACGTTCTCGGTGATCTTCTTTGCAACACCTTGGCGGTCCTGAACCATTTCCTTGAGCCCTACGGAACCAACGATCTCACGCATATTACCCTCAAGCACTTGGGTAACCAGTTGGGTCAGGTCTGACTGGCGCAGGTTAAGAAGCGTCTCGGAAGCGCGAGCGAGAAGCTCGGGGTCGGAGGAAATCTTGATGTTTGCAACGCCGTCAACGGTTACGTTGATGAACTCGTTGGTGGGAACGGCCTCACTCGTCTTTACGTCAACCTGCATAACGCGCAGGGAGAGACGGTCAACACGGGTAAAGAAGGGCATACGCCAGCCGGCTTTACCAATCAGGATTTTCTTCTTGCCAAGACCGGTGATGATGTAAGCGGTATCCGGAGGAGCTTTGAGGTAGCCGCTGACTCCAAGAATAACAACGAGGGCGAGAATAATCGGGATAGCGATCATAGTGGTGTTCTCCTTTTGAAAAAAATAGATTTTGGGGTGATCTGCGCGACCACACTTGTATTGTACCATACAGTCAAGCGACTGTCAAGGGTATTCGATTGATGTTTACAAATCGTTTACAATTTATTTTTCTGCGTTGGGATCAACGCCCATTTGGCGCAAAAGGTTGTTGCTAAACTCCTCGGCGGTATTGTAGCCCATGCGCTTTTGGCGGTTGTTCATGGCGGCAACCTCTAAGATGATGGCAAGGTTACGGCCGGGGCGAACGGGAATGGTAATGGAAGGCACGTTGATGCCGAGAATATCAATGGTCTCTTCATCCATACCGAGGCGATCGTACATTTTGCCCTCGATCCAGTTTTCCAGCTGAATGACCAGATTGATCTTTTCGGTCTCCTTGACCGCACCCATACCGAACAGGCGACGCACGTCTACAATGCCAATGCCGCGCAATTCTACGTAGTGCTTGATGAGCTCGGGGGCAGAACCCACCAATGTCTTGTCGGATACGCGCTTGATCTCTACGGCATCGTCGGCAATCAGACGGTGACCTCTTTTGATCAGCTCAATGGTGGTCTCGCTCTTACCAACGCCGCTGTCGCCCAAGAGGAGAATACCCTCACCGTAAATTTCAACAAGGCAGCCGTGGCGTGTAATGCGGGGGGCGAGATAATTGTTCAGGGCAGAAATCAAGCTCGCCATGATCTCACTGGTCTTGAGTCCCGTACGCAAAATCGGCACACCTGCCTTTTCTGCGCGCTCAACAGCGGCACTGTCAATGGGCAGATTGGTGGTGTAAATAATGGCAACGGGTTTTGCGTCCACCAGCTTTTGCAGCATAACGCGCTTGGTAGAGGGCTCAATAGAGTTGAGATATTCTGTTTCCGCCTTGCCTATGAGCTGAATGCGCTCGGGCTCAAAAATATCATAGAAGCCCGCCAGAGCAAGACCGGGACGGTTGACCTCGGGGGAAGAAATTTGGATCTCCTCAAAGTTTTTGGGGCGAACGATTACCTCCAAGCGAAAATCCTCAACGATTTTGGCAAGCGGTATCGTATAGATCTTATTCATTCGGTGTCACTCCTTTCTCAAAAAGATCTTTTTTCTATTGTACCATAAAATAAGCAAAAAAGAAATGCTTTTTTCAAAATTCTGTCACTTTTTTATTCGTATTCACAAAAAAGACATAAATATTTAGTATAATATAAAAAAATAGCGGAAGGAACGAACGAATTTGAACCAAAAAATCATGCGCGCGGCAGCCGTTTTACTCTTATGTACGATGCTCGTTTGTACTTTTGGTGCTTGCGCAAACGCAAAAAATAAAAAAGCGATCGGTACCTCGGGGGAATATGAAATCCCTTACGAGCAGCTGCGCTTTATTACCATGACCTACAAAATGGACCTTGACGAAAAGTACGGCGACGGCAATGCTGAAAACGGCAGTATTTGGGATGATCCCACCACCGCCGAAAAGTACCGCGCCGAGCTTGAGGAATTGGTTTGGGATACGGTAAAAGAAAATTATGCACTCCTTGCGGCGTGTGCAAATTATCGTATCGGTCGCGATGCCTTTGAGGGCAAGGAGATCAAAAAAGCCGTTGACGCGAAAATGACCGAGGTCTTGGCTGAATACCCAAATAAAAGAACCTACAAAAATGATTTGAAGGAGCGCTACGCAACCGATGATCTCTTCCGCTTTTACTTTGCGATGGATGAGATGAAGTATCTTTTGCACGGTGCTATGCAAAAGGACGGTGCCTTTTTTACCGATGAAGCAACCTTTGAGGCGTGGCTGACCGACGGCAACAGCGCATACGTGCAGCATTTCCTCTTGAAACACGAAAGTGATGCGGAAAAAGAAGAAAACCGCGCCATTCTCGAGGATGCCCGCAAAAAGCTCATTTCGGGCGAGTGGACGCTTACCGATTGCATCAACCAAGCAAACGACGACCTTACCAACGTATCTCCTTATTACCTGATGCGCAACGTGCACAAGGACGAGCTGGTAGATGCTGCTCTGTCGCTCAAAAATGTTGATGACGTGAGCGAGATCGTTGAGGTTGAGGGTGCTCTTTACGTATTTGTGCGTGTTGAGGAAACCGAAACCGAAAATGCCGACGGAACGTATCAAACCACTCTTTCGCTCCAACTGACCAATCTGCTCTCTACTTATCAATGGGCAATCGTCGGCGATGCCGTTGCCCTTGCAAAAGAGAGTCTTCAAATCGAGCTCAACGATTACGGCAAGTCCATCGACCTTGTCGCAATGCAATAACGGTACAGATATTAGACTTTAGAAAGGAGAAACCGCAATGCAACTGTTTGGTAACCGACGCAATACGCATCGCCGCGGGGCACTCTCGCCACTGGCCATTGTTCTCATTTGTGCGGGTGCGGCACTTCTCCTGACCATTATCATTGGCCTTATGCTCAACGTGTGGTTAGATGACGAGACCTATGACCGCCTGACAAAGGGAGAGCAGAAGGAAGAAGAAACAAACGAAACCAACAAATCCTACACCCGCGATATTCATGCCGACGCCTACGTGTTCGGCCAGGAAGGGGAGAGCGTTTGGGAAAGCTTTGCCGAAATTTCGGTCACGCTCAACACCCCCACAGGGCAAATGAATTACACGTCTGAGGTGATTGAATATCTCGGTATGACCGCTGTTTCGGATAAGGTGCTCTATGATGCCATGGGCGAGGTTTCTTTATTTACGGGCTTTGTCAGCGGTGTTTTCTATCCGCAAGCGCTTTATAGCGAGGGGGCAGACCTGCAATACGCGGTTGCCGCCAAGGAGTGCGCCCTGCTCAAGGAATTTTTGCACGCAGGCGGCAGTGAGGTCCTTTTGTGCGGCATTCCGTTTGCCGACACCGATACGGCATCGATCCTGCGCTACGTCAAGCAGATCAAGGCAATGGCAGGAGAATCTCCCGTAGGTATTGCCGTTCCGCAGGCGGTGGCGCGTGCCGAGGGATCTTGGACATTGCTCGAAAGTCTTGCCAAGGAATGTGACTTTCTTGCCATCGACCTGACGGGTGCAACGTCTGTTGGCGGTGTGGAACAAATTTTGATCGATGCGCGCTATTACATTCAACAGTATGATATGCGCGTGGTGCTGAGTGAGAAACAGGAAGACTTGATCCTTGCCGCTTACACCTATCCCGACGTGCAGATCATTACCCATTATGCACCGGCACTTCCGCCCACACCCGATCAACCTATTCAGTAAAAAATAAAGAAAAAACACCGCTCGATAAAATCGAGCGGTGTTTTTATTGCATAGGTATCACATCAAGATCTGGTCGTTTACCACCAATCTGAATTGCAGACCGAGGCGTTCCGCCGCGCGGCGGCAGAGCAGCATGCGCTCAAGGAAAATCTCAAAATAATCGCTCACCGAGCCAATGCCCGTATCGATGGTAAGCGAGAGCGTGAGCTGCGTTTTTTCTTGGTTGACGGAGAGCGTGGATTTCTCAACCGAATAATTGACGCGGTCATGAATATCAAAGCTTGAAAGATCGTTGTTGCGTACACGTGAGCGGCGCACGTCACTCTTGTCTGCTAAAATGAGCGCAGCGGCAATGGCACTCACGGGTGTGCCCGCGCCCTCGTCGTGGTTGCCGATGGCGGTCATAATGTCGGCAATATCGCACGCATCAAATCCGCGCTCACGCAAAAGCGAGAACGCCATTACGGCACCGCTTTGGCAGTGGTTGTGTCGGTTGATGATGTTGCCGATGTCATGCATATATCCCGCAATTTTAGCAAGCTCAACCTCGCGCGCGGTGTAGCCCAATAAAGAAAGAATGCGGCCTGCTTCCTCGGCAACGCGGCAAACGTGTGCCCGATTGTGCTCGGTGTAACCGAGCGCGGCAAGAGTGGCATCGGCACGTTCAACGTAAGTGCGGATCTCACTGTCACGGCAGATCTGTTCGTAGGTCATAGCGGTTCTCCTTCCCGTACGTGTGTCGTTTTTTTATCATTTTACCACATTTTGGGGAGATTGTCAACACACGTTATTTTCAAAACAGTCCGCAAAGCCAATAGATCACACCGTAAACAAATCCCGCAAGCGTTCCGTAGAGCAGCACGGGGCCCGCAACGGTAAAGATCTTTGCGCCCACACCGAGGATAAGTCCCTCCGCGTGGCTGTCGATAGCAGGGGAGACGACGGCATTGGCAAAGCCGGTAATGGGAACGAGCGTACCCGCGCCCGCGCGCTTGGCAAGGTTATCAAACACGCCCAGCGCGGTGAGAATGACCGCTGCGAGAACGAGAGATACCGAGGTGAGCGTTCCTGCTGTTTCCTCCGAAAAGGAGCACAGATTTTGAAATACGTCGCGCAGCATCTGCCCCACGGTGCAAATACAGCCGCCCACCAAAAACGCCCACAAACAGTTCTTTCCAATAGGGGAACGCGGCGCGTGGGCATCGGCAAAACGTGCGTAAGTGTCTTTGCTTATCTTCATTATAAGATATCCTTTCCTGCAAATTTTTTTGTTTTGGTTAGTGTTCGCACAAAAATTTACTTTTATACGGTTGACAATATAGCAAAAAAGGTATATACTATTTACAGAAAAAAAGCACACCGTATTCTAAACACAAGGAGCAAAAATATGAATTGGGAAGAAATTTACGGCAATATCAGAGCGTTTGCGGGACGCGCCGCAACAAAGATTAATCAAACCGCCGATATGGCATCGCTGCAGGTCAAGCTCTCCATGGCAGAGAGCAAGCTGCAAGAGGCGTACGGCGCGCTGGGCAAGGCATCGTTTGGTCACTTTGTGGAGGATAAACAAAATTTCGATGAAATTTCCACTTGCATCGTGAGCGTAAAGAACGCCATGTTAGAGATCCGCACCGTCAAGGCGCAGATCGAGGAGCTTCGCCAACGTGTGGCCGAAGCCGAACGAGAGGTAGAGGCGTTTAAGGATACCGTTGCCGATACCGCCGCCGAGGCAGCACAGGCGCATAAGGTTGCACAGGATGCCAAGAGAGAGGCAGACGAAAGAGCCGCCGCCGTTCGCGCAAAGCAGGAGGAGGAAGCCGAGCCCCTTGAGGTGTTCGATTTTGACGATGACGCCATCACCGATGTTTCGGGTGCGAATGATGCCGTTGACGTGGTTATTGAAGAAGAATAAGCAGGTATATGCAAAAAAGACCGCCGAATTTCGGCGGTCTTTTTGCTTTTTTATTTTGTTTCTTCCTTTTTTTGCCCGAGCTTCGACCAGAATTGAAAGGTCAAGGGCCAAAGGATTCCCGCTACCACAACAATGAGGAAGTAACGAACACCCGCGCCCACGTTCACACCGAACAGGGCGTTGAGAGGTGTTTTGAGACCTACACGTACTGCCAAAACGAGTCCTACGCCAATGGCGAGCTTAATGAGCTGTGCCCACCAAACGGCTTTGGTTTCAAATTTGATATAGTGTCTGTCCAAGGGGTAAATGATGCAGAGTCCGATTGCCAGAGCAAGCATCTGCCACGCAGTCTTTTGTCCGCTTGCAAGGTTTGCGGCGTCAACGTCGGCAGGGAAGGGGTAAAACGATACGAACAGCAAATTTGCAATGGCTGCAAGCAAAAGTGCGGCGCAGGCAATGTAAATTCTCTTGGGCTTGTCAAACCCTTGGTAAACAACGTAGTAAAGTCCAAAAATAACGGCCAGCGCAATGCCGAGGGAAACGAGAACGTCAAGGGGCGTGTGCACACCGAGGTACATTCTCGAAAGTCCTACCAAGAGTACGAGCACGACGCCGCCAATTTGCACGGCGCGTTTTTTTGCACTTCTCGCAATGCCGCCCCAAAGACCTGCCGCGCACTGTGTGTGACCGCTGGGGAAGGAATATCCCGTTGCCGCCTCGCGTGCGCTTTCCACAATGGTAAAATTGGGGTCGATCACCCAAGGGCGCGGAATGCGGAAGGACATCTTCAAAACCTGAATGCAAATGGTGCCCGTAAAGCAGGTAAAGAGCAGATAATATCCGCGTTTTTTATCCACGCACCAAAAGAAAACGAGGGCAAGAACAATAAACAGTGTTTCCTCACCAAACAGGGTGATAAAGGACATCAGTGCATCGCCCACGGGCGTGCGAATGCTTTCCAAAAATCGCAAAAAATCCATAAGATCAATTCCTTTCTTGAGGTTTGTGTTTCTATTTTACCATCTAAGAGGAAAAAATGCAAGTGGTTTGGCAAATTTCTATACATTTATCCTTGTAGATTTCGCTATTTTTCTTGATTTTTTGTACGCAATATGGTATAATGTTCTCAACCAAAGTAAAGGAAACCGAATATGAACGAGATTCTTTCCACCCAAGGCGTGCAGGCACTGCTTTTGTGGTATCAACAAAATAAGCGCGATCTGCCCTGGCGGCACACGTCCGACCCCTATCGGATATGGATCTCCGAGATCATGCTCCAGCAAACGCGCGTTGAGGCGGTCAAGCCCTACTACGCCCGTTTTTTGGAGGCAGCTCCCGACGTGCGTGCTCTTGCCGCTCTCCCCGAAGAAAAGCTGATGAAGCTTTGGGAGGGCTTGGGATATTACAGCCGCGCGCGCAATTTGCAAAAGGCGGCGCGTGTTGTGGTCGAGCAGTACGGTGGCGTGATGCCGCAAACCTACGAGGAGCTCTTAGGGCTGCCCGGTATCGGCGAATACACCGCAGGTGCTATTGCATCTATTGCATACGGGTTGCGCGTTCCCGCTGTGGACGGCAACGTTTTGCGTGTGCTTGCCCGTGTGAGCGGTACAGATGCCGACATCACTTTGCCCGAAACCAAAAAGGACTTTCGCGAGGCACTGCTTGGCATCGTTCCCACCGAGGCGGGAGACTTTACCCAAGCGCTCATTGAGCTCGGTGCTACCGTGTGCGCGCCCAACCGCGAGCCGATGTGCGAGGTGTGTCCTCTGTGCGACCGTTGTGTGGCATACAGAGAGGGCAGAACAAATGAGATCCCCGTGCGCTCTCCCAAAAAACCGAGACGTGTGGAGGAAAGAACGGTCTTTCTTATTCGAGACGGCGACCGCACGGCACTCTGCAAGCGTCCGAGCAAGGGACTTTTGTCGGGGCTTTACGAGCTTCCCAACGTCGATGGACATCTGAGTGAGGACGAGGTTCTTTTTCACCTGCGCTCGCTCGGATTTGAGCCGTTGCGTATTCAAAAATTAGAGAATGCCAAGCATATTTTTACGCACATCGAGTGGCACATGATCGCCTACGACGTGCGTATCACCCCCGAATTTGACGGACTGCACGGACAGTCGGGAATGCTGCTTATCCCCAACGGGGAGCTGCATCAAAGCTATGCCATTCCCTCGGCATTCGGCGCATACGTCAAGTATTTATGACAGTTTTTGATATCTCTATCAGCCAACGTCCCCAAAAATAAAAACAAAAAAGGAATGTGGCAATTATGAAGCATATTTTCATCATCAACCCCGCGGCAGGCAAGGATAACTCCTTTGATAACATCAAAAAGATCCTGGAAATTAAAAAGGTAGAGGTCGACTACGAGCTCTACGAAACGCAAGCACCCGGTGACGCAACGGCGTATATTCGCAAATACTGCACCGAGCATCAAGAGCCCGTGCGCTTTTATGCCTGCGGCGGTGACGGCACACTCAATGAGGTCGTCAACGGTGTGGTCGGTTTTCCACACGCATCTATGAGCTGCTACCCCTGCGGCAGCGGCAACGATTTTGTCAAATATTACGGCGGCAAAAAGGTGTTCTGGAATCTTGAGGAGCTCCTTGACGCTCCCGAGGAATACATCGACCTGATGCGCGTAGGCAACAAATACGCTATCAATGCTACGCATTTCGGCTTTGACTCTGCGGTTGCCGAGACGATGATGAAGGTTCGCCGCAAAAAGATCATTGGCGGCAGCAATGCCTACACCACAGGTATTGTAAAAGCCCTCTTTACGGCTATGAAGAATGTTTGCCGTGTTAAAGTAGACGGTGAGGAGATCAACCCCGAGGGCAAGATTCTGCTTTGCACCATTGCAAACGGACAGTATGTAGGCGGCTCCTTCCGTTGTGCGCCCCGCTCTCTCGATAACGACGGACTGCTTGAGGTCTGTCTCGTCAAGCCCCTCTCTCACCTGACTTTTATCAGCTTGATCAAGGTCTATACCGAGGGTACACACCTTGACGATCCTCGCTTTGCCAAGCTGCTCGAATACCGTCGCGGCAAAAAGATCGAGATCGATGCTCCCGAGGGCTTCATTTACTCCTTTGACGGAGAGCTGATCCGCCAAAATCACTTTACCGTTGAGGTTGTGCCAAATGCCATTCGCTTTGCCGTACCCAAGAGCGCGGTCTATCTGCCCGGTGACGCGCACGTGCCCCAATATGCCGAGGAAAAGGAAATTATCAATGCACCCTGAGTATCTTTACAACAGCGATACACAAGATATTTGCCGCCGTGTGAGCGAATTGGCAGCTGTCGATGAGCCCGCACTGCGCGCGCACTGTCAGGAGGTGTCCCGTCAAACGGACACCTCCTCTCTGTCATTGGCAAGAGATTGTGCCACCCGAGTGAATGACGCCAATGCTACCCTGTCGATAATAGGGGAGAGAGCACAAAAGCTTTCGCAAGCTCTTTCAGCAGCCGCGGGTGTTTTTCGCACGCAGAGCGGGAAAGAGCATTTTGTAACCGTTTGTCGTACCGTTACCTCGCTTGAAGAAGAGCGTTTGCACTTGCTTTCCCGCATTGCCGCCTTGAGCGAGCTGCGTTCTGCCATTGCGTCAAGTGCGGCAGAAGCTAACCGCGCCCTGCATTTTCTCTCACTTGCCAAAAGGGCAGCTGCCGAGGGGGTAAGGCCGTTTTATAGCGAGAGCACTGAGCGCATTCAAGTTGCTTACGCACGCCTGACTGCGCTGGACGGTGCTATTCGAGAGCTACAAGCTTTTTATATGAGCTCGGTTGAGTGTCATCTGCCTGCTTTTATGCAGCGTATCCGCACTGCCGCCGACTTCAATCACGGTGGCGAGGCACTTGACGGCGCCGCCATTCGCAGCTTGTGCGGCGAGCTGCTCGTTCTGCTCGGCCGTGTGCCAAGCGTCGCTTTTTGACGGATATTGCGACGAAAAGTTGCAAAATACATAAAGTTTTTTTATAATATATATTGATTCTTGGTTAGATGTGTGATACAATATATGTGTATCAAAAGAATTGGTGCACCAGATTTTGCCAATTCAGGAAGTCGTCGGAAAATCCGACAGAATGGGGGACAAGACATTGAATATTCAACAATTTTTTGCAATGTCATTCGGACTCAGCGTAGAAAACCTTTACTACATTGCCATTGCTGTATTGGCGTGTGTTCTGGGCGCTGAAATTGCAGGCATCTGTATGCTCATCGGCAAAATGCGCCGCGCGCGCAACGGTGGTGCAGATGCATCAAATGACGAATATCACGGGGGCGCAAACTACGCCTTGGCTGCACTTTCTTTTGGCGCAGTATCTGCCACGGCAGAGCTGGCCCTTTTGGTGCTTGCCATTGCTGCGGCAGTTGGTGCTTTTGTGCTTTGCATCCTTTTGATCGTCCTTCACGCCAAGGGCTATTTGCTCATCTCTGCAAAGGATGAAAAGGCAGACGCCCAAAAGGCAGCCGAGGAACAAGAGGCAGCAATTCCTGCCTATGCTCCCGTAAAAGAGCCCGAGCAGGTTGATGTTGTCGAAGAGCCCGAAAAGGTTCCCGAGGTCGAGTATACCGAGACCTACGAGAACGACGAAACGGCACAAAAGGCGATCGCAAATCTTATCAACACCGAGGAGGCAGCCGTTTTCGAGGAGGTTCCCGCAACAGAGCCCGAAGAGGTTGCAGAACCTGTCGAAGAGGAAACTCCCGCCGTTACCGAAACCGCAGTTGCTCCGGCTCCCGCAGTTGTTTCCCCTGCACAACCCGTTGGACAAACGGTTATGGCTCAGGGTATGCCCGCTTATGCCGGACAAGTTCCCTTTGTTGAAAAGCATATCATCGAAACAACCAAGGAGATCATCAAGGAGACCAACACCACCACCGTTACCGAGGATAAGAGTACCAATCCCGTAACCGAGGAGATGATGAAGGCGATCGATGCTCTCAAGCAGCTGGAAGCGCAAATCCGTATGGAGCGCGAGATCGCTGTTACACGTCCCACAAAGGAGAATGGCGACAGTGCTCCTGAGCACATCGACATCGAGGATGAGGAGCTTGAGGTTGAAGAGCTCGACACCGAGGACGAGATCGATGCAGAGGACGAGGCGGAAAGAGAAGCCGATGCAGAAGAGAACGACGACGAATACGAAAGCGATCTCTTTGGCAACGAGCGCATCGTTGGCTTCGACGAAGAAACCGGTTGCTACATCATTGCCCGCTATCGCAAGAGTTGCGAGGCAAAGCTGATGCAGTCGCGTCCCGCAACCAAAAAGTATTACAGTGCTATCCGCAACGCGCTTATGGGCTACGAGGGCACCAAGGAGCGCATGAGCTGGACCATTGATACCTACACCAACGAGCACGCACAAATCGCAAAGATCAACGTTCGTCCCCGCACGCTCGATCTGTATTTGGCACTCGAGCCCTCTACTCTTGAGGATTCGGTCTACCGCGGCCGCGACGTTGGCTCCAAAAAGAAATACGCCGAGACTCCCTTCCTTTATAAGGTCAACTCTCCTCGCAAGCTTACCCTTGCTTTGGAGCTTGTTCAACGCGCTTGCGAAGAGCAGGGACTCTCGCCCATCGATATCGAAGAGATCAACTACGAGGAGCAATATCCCTTCACCGATACCGAAACGCTCATCGCGCGCGGACTTATCCGCGAGTATCTGCGTGAGGAAAAGCCCGCGGTCACCTTTGAGCTTGATCCCGATCACGTACCGCAGCTGATCCAAGAGGACGAAACCGTTATTCCCGCAAACGCAAACTTTACTTGGGAATTTGACAACGATCAACCCGAGGTTGTGGAAGAACCCATCATCGAGGAAGAGCCCGTAGCGGAAGAACCCGTTATTGAGGAGCCCACCGTTGTTGAAGAGCCCGTAGAGGAAGAGCCCGTGATTATCGAGGAGCCCGCACCTGCTGAAACGCCTGCTCCCACCACTGTTTCGGGCACCACCACTACCACTACCACCCACGAGACCATTCGCACCACCGAGCGTCACTACACCGAGCGCTACTACGGTACGGGTGCTGCGGCACAGATCGCAGAGGAGACCCGCACCATTGAGATGATCCCCGAGCACACCGCCGAGCCCATTGAGGCAGAGGCAGAGGAGATCGCTCCCGAGGTTGTTGAAGAGCCCGTAGTTGAGCAAGCTCCCACAGAAGAGGTTGCAGAAGAAACTGTCGAAGAGGTTGAAGAAGCAATCGAAGAGCCCGAGGAAGAGTCCGCCGAAGAGGTAGAAAATACCGAGGTACAAAGTGCGGTAGCATCTTTGTTCGGCGACGATGTTTTCGAGGAGGACGAGCCCATCGTTGAGGAGCCCGCTCCCGTTGAAGAACTCACCGCAAAGGAAGATGAAACGGTCGAAGAGGTCTACGAAGAAGAACCTGTAGAAGAGGCCGTTGAAGAAATCGAAGAACCTGCCGAGGAACCCGCAGAGGAAACCGAGAAAGAGGTTTATGAAGAGATCGCAGAGGAGCCCGTAGAAGAAACCGAAGCAGAGACCGAGGAAGAGTACTACGAAGAGGTCTACGAAGAAGAACCCGAAGAAGAGACCGAGGAAGAATACTACGAAGAGGTTGTAGAAGAATACTACGAGGAAGATCCCGCCGAAGAGGTTGAGGAAGTTTACTACGAGGAAGATCCCACCGAAGAGGTTGAGGAAGTCTACTACGACGACGAAGAGTACTACGAAGAGGAGCCCGTCGAGGAAGCCGAAGAAGAGTACTACGAGGAAGAGTATTACGAAGAAGAACCCACCGAGGAGGTTGAAGAATATTACGAGGAAGAGGTCGTTGAGGAAGAGGTAGAGGAAGAACCCGCACCGCAGCCCGCACCCACTACCGACGTTGTTCTTTTGGACGTATGCGTATTCGACGATTATTTCGATAATGGCGCCATCGTCAACCTCGAAACCCTTAAGCAGGTCGGTCTTGCACCCGAGAGCGCAACCCGCCTCAAGGTTTACGCAAGTGGCGAGCTCAAGGGTCAATTCACCGTAGAAGCAAACCATTTCACACTTGACGCTATCAAGGCCATCAGCGATGCCGACGGCGATTCCATTATGATTCGATGAAAGGAGGACAGTATCAATGAAAATGACGAAAAATTCTTTTGTACGCAGAGTGGTACTGTTGCTCACTTTCACAATGCTGTTCGTTCTTGTTGCGGCAAATGCGATTTTGGCAGAGGATGCGCCTATCACCCTGTCGTTTACCTTTAACCCCGATGAGTGTACCGTTATTTTGGAAAGCAGTCAGCTGCTCGAGCCCGTCAAAATGGAAAACGGCGTGGCTGTTGAAATTCCCTACGGTGCAGACGTTAAGGTTACCGTAACACCCAAAATGGGTTACAGATTGCTGGATATTAAAAACACAGAAACCGGACTTTCCATCAAGCAGCCCAATCTCTCTGTTTATCAGGTGGGAAGCTTCCTGTCCTCTTTGAGCGGTGAGATTTTGTGTGAAACCAGCGTATTTGACGTTGTGTTTGAAACCGACGGAGTACTCTATGAGCCCGTTTCCGGCAACATGGCTGACCTTACCGGTCTGAAATATCACTATATGAAGCCCGACCAACTCACAACTCTGCCCGCTGTTACACGCAAGGGCTACGAGTTCAAGTATTGGCAGGTCATCAAGAGCAACGGTGAAGAGATCTACACCTTCCCCGAAAACCAAACTTATATCCCCGCCGAAATCATCAACCAGGATATGGTCAACACCGGCAAGATCTACCTGCACGCGGTATTTGCCGCCATCGGTCAAAACGTTATCCGTCACGATAAGGCATACGATGCAGAAAAGGGCGTTGTTATCAACCACCTTGGCACTTACGATCAGGGCAAGCTCCCCATGGACTCCTGGGCTTCCGGTCTGACACTGATGGGAGATGACGGCGCAAGTGACGATCCCGATAATCCCTATCTCAATTACAAGAGCTATGTTGGCTACAAGCTTTACACGGTTGAGAGCGTTTATAAGTCCAAGCGTATCACCATTCCTCCGACAGACGGAGTGAATCCCAATACCTTTGAGCGTTATTACACACCTATCGTTTACACGTTGGTTTATGAGAACCTTTGCGACGGCATTTTGCCCGAGAATGCTCCCAAGACCTACACCTACGATGCTCACACGCCTATTCTGCAACCCACTCGCAGAGGATACACCTTTGCCGGCTGGGAGGTCAAAGTAGACGGCGAGATCGTTGATGCACAAACAAATCCCGATTTTGTTCTTGGCAATCAGGGTGTAAACAACGCCAACTATGCGGCAAAGGACGAAAGAATCGTTCTTTCTGCCAAGTGGGTACCCAACACCTACAATATCACTTATGTATGGAATGTTCCCGATGCGCTCATCGATAGCATGAACGAGTGGAACGCGGCGCTCCCCAAGAGTTTTACCTTTGACCAAGCAGATTTCTTTATTCCCAATCCCGTTCGCAAGGGTTATACCTTCACCGGTTGGGTTTTGAGCTACACCAACGGCGGCCAGATTATTGATGCCGAAAACAGCGGACTTACCGCTGCCGACGGCAAATATCAGCTTGATTCCACCGCACACATTGAGGATATCACCCTCACTGCATCTTGGGAAGTCAAGACCTACAGCGTAGTGCTTGAGGGCAACGGTGCTACCAACGAGTTTACCAACTCGATTTCCGGTGTTACCTATGACACTGCACTGATCATTCCCGACGGCTTTGTGATCCCCACCAAAACGGGTTACACCTTTGCAGGTTACTTTGATGCAGACGGAAAGATGTATATCAACGCCGAAGGCATCAGCAACTGCACCGCTTGGGATCTCGACAGTGAAAACGGTACGGTCACCCTTTATGCAAAGTGGAACATCAATTTCTATAACGTTACCGTAAGTCCCATTCAAAAAATTCCCGCCGACGCACAGATCACCATTGTGACCAAGGACGGCACAAGATACGATTACACGCCCGGTGCTCCCCTTTCTTTGCCTTATCAAACCGAGTTCACAGTTGAGATTATAATGCCCGAGGGCTTTAAGATCGTTACCTGGAACGAGGAAGAGGTTGAGATTCACAGCGGCAACAAGTTTGTTTCTCCTTCTATTACGGTAGGAGCTGAGGATATGACCTTCGATGCCGAGGCGCGCCCCGCAGAGCCCAACATCGGCGCAGGTGAAGATATCGAATCCATTATCATCGAGTCCGATACCTCTATCAAGGTCAACTTCGCAAATCCCGAGGTTGCAGGCCGTTACGAGGTAGCGATCTCCACCAACCCCAACGCAGCCAACCTGACCGGTGCCGATTGGCAAGCGGTCACGGGAGGCAACAGCTACTATCTCTTTGAACAGCTTGCCGACGGCACACCGCTTGCCCCCGGTACTATTTACTATGTATTCATTCGTTTGGCCCAAAACGAGACCATTAACAGCGGTCTCCCCGTTGTAAAAGAGGAGCGCACCAGATATGATGCATACGTAAATCAAACCATTACCAACGTCAACAATATGTTCGTTCAAGGTGATGGCGATATTACCAAGGCGGTTATTCAAGATACCGTTGAAAAGATCGAGGCGCTCAGAAACACAGATCCGTTGCCCGATAACTTCTATCAACAAATCGAGGCATTGGTTGCAGAGCTTGAAGCAAAGCTTGCCTTTGCAAGATATCAGGATGAGAAGATCGCCGCTCTTGAGGCACTTCTTTCCGATTGCTTCAACTCCGGTTCCTTCAATAATACCAACAAGAATCTGCTCAGCGGTCTTTGCGACGCTGCAGTAGCAGATATCTCGATTGCTACCACCGAAGAGAATGTTGACGCCATCTACAACACCGCTATGGCAGCCATGAAGGCGGTTCCCGTAACTTACCTGTATGATGCAAGCGGAAAGATGCAGCTCACCACTCTCCTTGGCCTGGGACAGGACGGCAGCATCACCCTGAATTCCGTTGAGGATATCAAGGCACTGCGCCGTGCCATCAGCGATGCGATCGCACAGGGCAAGATCACTGCAGATACCTTTATCACTCTCGAAGAAGCCGAAGCGTTGCTCCGTGCACTCGACGTAGTCAGTGCTTATAACTTCTATTTGGTTAACGTACAACCCGCAGCAGGCGACACCTTCGAGTTCCGCATGCTCATTCCCGAATCCCTTGCGGGACGCACGGGCTTGCAGGTAGCTTACTACAATGCCGCTACAGGTATGGTAGAGCTGCTTGAAACCACTGTTGAGGGCAACATGCTGGTATTCCGCGCAAAGCAGGTAGCCGACTTCGTTATTTTGGCAGATCCCACTGTTGATCTGAGCGCTGTTATTATCGCACTTGGCGTTATCGTACTTTGCCAGATCATTGCTATCGCGTTCGTTCTTGCGGCACGCAGCAAGGCAAAGAACGCCGTACAGCACGCAAGCATTGCATTGCCTATGTTCTTGACCATCTATTTCCAACCTGCCAACAGCGAGCTGATCGCGCTGGCTTTGGGCGCACTTGCACTGATCCTTCAGGTCGTACTGATGTGGCTCTTGATCTCCTCGGGCATGATTCGCGTAATCAAGCCCAAGAAGTCCACGCCGCCCCGTCAAAAAGCTCCCGTTCGTCAACAGCCCGCAAAAGCGGCAGATCCCGCCCCCGTTGTTGAAGAAAATGCAACCCCCTTGGGTGCGTTTGTAACCGATGAGGATGAGGCACCGATAGAAGAGGAGTACGAAGAGGACGAGGAAATGCTTGGCGAGGATGCCTTTGATGAGGAGCTTGCCGAGGAGCTCGCACGTGAGCAAACCGAAGATGTTGAAGAGGTTTACGAGGACGAAGAGTTCATAGAGGCAGCCCCCAACCCTTATTATTCACTTGACGATGAGGAGGACGAATATGCGTATATTCAAGAAGAAACCGAGCGAGTACCGGATGTGGATGCGCCAGATCAAGAGACAGAAGAGACGTCGTATGATACAGACCCCATTGAAGGAGTCTTTGGAGACACATACGTACAAGACGGCTCCGGCGGAGATGAAGGAGCAGGTCCGTACTATGAGGAGCAGAGCACCGGAGCGTACGAGTACGCAGATGAAGAGGATGCCGCACAATTCGACGCCGAGGAATTTGACCGAGAAGAGACAGGCGACGAGGGATCGGTTGATCCAACAGCATATATCGTAAACGAAGACGAATATTCTGAAGAGGAAGAAATGTACCGTTACGATGAATAACAATTTTGGAGGTCTGCTACGGCAGACCGCCTTTTGTAAAGCAAAAAAGAAACGTCCTCACCGAGGACGGGTCTTTTGTCTATATAAATGATAGATTAAACAACACCGTAAGCGAGCATTGCATCTGCTACCTTAAGGAAGCCGGCGATGTTAGCACCTGCAACCAGGTTGCCTTCCATGCCGTATTTCTTTGCAGCGGCAACCGAGCTATCGTAAATGTTCTTCATGATGTCCTTGAGCTTTGCGTCAACCTCAGCGGCAGACCAGCTGTAACGCATAGAGTTTTGGGACATTTCAAGGCCGGATACGGCAACGCCGCCCGCATTAACTGCCTTAGAGGGAGCAACCACTACGCCGTTTGCTTGCAGGTATGCAACTGCCTCGTTGGTGGTAGGCATGTTGGAAACCTCAACGTAGTATTTGTGTCCGTTTGCAACCATCTTCTTGGCATCGTCAATGTTGACCTCGTTCTGGGTAGCGCAAGGCATAATAACGTCAACCTTCTCGCCCCAGGGCTTTTGACCTGCGAAGAAGGGAACACCAAACTTATCGGCATAGTCCTCAACGCGGTTGCGGCAGGATGCGCGCATTTCAAGCAGGTAGTCGATTTTTTCTTGTGTTGCAACGCCGTCCTTATCGTAAACGTAGCCATCGGGGCCGGAAATGGTAACAACCTTACCGCCCAGCTCGTTTACCTTAATAACGGTACCCCAAGCAACGTTACCGAAGCCCGAAATCGCAAAGGTCTTGCCCTTGATTTCCTCGCCGTAGGTCTTGAGCATTTCTGCGGTGTAGTAAACCGCGCCAAAGCCGGTAGCTTCGGGGCGAATGAGAGAACCGCCGTAGGAGCGACCCTTGCCGGTCAAAACACCGGTGAACTCGTCGCGCAGTCTCTTGTATTGACCAAACAGGTAGCCGATCTCACGTGCACCTACGCCAATGTCACCTGCGGGAACGTCGGTATCGGGGCCGATGTACTTTTGCAGCTCTGTCATAAAGCTTTGGCAGAAGCGCATAACCTCTCCGTCAGACTTGCCCTTGGGGTCAAAGTCGGAGCCGCCCTTACCGCCGCCCATAGGCAGACCTGTCAGGGAGTTCTTAAAGGTTTGCTCAAAGCCGAGGAACTTGATAATGCTCTCGTTTACAGAGGGGTGGAAGCGAAGACCGCCCTTGTAAGGACCGATCGCACCGTTGAACTGTACGCGGAAGCCGCGGTTGACCTGAACCTTGCCCTGGTCGTCAACCCACGGAACGCGGAACTTGATAATTCTTTCGGGCTCAACCATCATATCGATGATGCCGCGCTCAATATAAATGGGGCTTTGCTCCACAACGGGCTCAAGGGATTCGAGAACCTCGCTAACGGTTTGGTGGAACTCGCTCTCGCCGGGGTTGCGGGCGATAACGTCAGCCAATACTTTTTTCAAATATTCGTTTTGAATGCTCATAATAGGTTTTCCTCCTTTTTGGGCGTTTTTGCAAGACGGATGCCGCAATGTTGCATCTGTTGCCGCCGAGTGATGGCGTTTTTTGCAAAAAGGCGCATTTCTATGCAACTATTATAATACAGACGATGCAATTTGTCAACGGCTTTTTTGCAAAAAAATCAAATAGCAAACAATTTTTTTGTGAGCAAAAACGCTAAAAAATCAAACTCCGAACACCTCTGCCAAGCGGCGCGCTATATCACTTGAAGGAGGGGCAAGTGGCAGTCGGTATTCCGCGCGGCAGAGCCCCATTGCCGCCATCACGTGCTTGACGGGAATGGGATTGCTTTCCCAAAACAACGCTTGCATTTGTGCCAGCACCTGCTTTTGGCGTGTATAAGCGAGCCGCCAATCTCCCGTGGCGCACAAGCGGCAGATCTCGGTCATCTTGCGTGGGAACACATTGGAATAGACCGAAATAACCCCCGATGCGCCCAAGCGCATTGCCGATACGGTGTGGTGGTCGTTTCCCGTATAAACGTCGAGCTTTGAAGAGCACTCCCCACACAACGAGCCGAGGAGTGAGAGATCGGGCGACGCCTCTTTGACCGCCACAATATTGGGGTGATCGGCAAGCTCGCGATAGTGGGCAAGCGTCATCGAAAAGCCCGTTCTTGCGGGGACGTTGTAAAGAATGAGCGGTTTTTCGGTCGTATCGGCAAGTGCGCGATAGTGCGCAACAATGCCGCGGTCGTTGGAACGGTTATAATAGGGCGTGACCGCCAAGAGCGCGTCGGCTCCGTTCTCAGCAACTGCGGCCGCAAGCTCACAAGCGTGTGCCGTGGAATTTGAACCACATCCCGCAATCAGCGGCAGACGCCCGTCAATTTGCCGCGTGGCAAAGGACACAAGCTCGGCGTGCTCCTCGGTAGAGAGAGTAGGACTTTCACCTGTTGTGCCCGCTACAAGGATCGCTCCAACGCCTGCTTCAATTTGCATCTCGATCAGGTTTTGCAGCGATTCGTAATCGATCTCACCCTTGTAAAAGGGAGTGATCAACGCCGTAGCCACGCCCTTGAATACGGTTTGTTTTTCGATGCTCATAGAAAGAGTCCTCCTATTCGTATCAGCATATTGGTGTTATAACAAAAAACGCAATATTTGCAAAAAAGGTTGCAATTTACCTTGTTTTGATGTATAATGGTAATGAAAAAAGATCGCGGA
>JAZORZ010000014.1:0-19128 GCA_045656885.1 Eubacteriales bacterium | reverse complement strand
TATGCGGCGGTATTTGCTTTTTTTGTTCGTTTTCATCATACAAACCTACCTTCCTTTTTGTGTTGGTTTATTGTATGCGAGAGTGGTGCTATGTATGACTGCACAATCTTGCAAAAAGCTCTTGCAATCCGCGCGCACGTGTGATATAATTACAGTAAATTATGAAAGGGGTTGATTTGCTTGACCTTTTTGGGCGGTCTCATCTCCATCGGCAACGTTTCCGCATTGCTTTTGGTCTTGTTTTCGGTTTTGTTCCTTGGTTACGCCTTGGGACGCATTAAAATAAAAGGAATATGTTTGGGCGACGCAGGCGTTTTTCTTGTTGCACTCTTGGTTGGCGCACTCTTTTTTGGCGTGAATGATAGCGGCGCTCTCCTATTTGATTTTTCGGGCAATTACGATTACACGGGCGGACTTAGTTTGATTGAAAACCTCGGTCTTATTCTGTTTGTCACCTCTGTGGGATACATGGCAGGGCCGCGCTTTGTTCAAAATTTGAAGCGTAATTTCAAACAGTATGCACCGCTCGGTGTGCTCATTCCCCTCATGGGCGGCATCATTGGCGTGGGTTGTATTCTGCTTGGCGAGGTGGTTGGCTACGGCTCGACCATTGGCGAACAAGACGGCTTTGTGGCAATGATCGTGGGCATTCTTTCGGGTGCACTCACCTCCACACCTGCATTCTCTGCCGCCAAGGCGACCGTCGCGCCCGAATACATGGGACTTGTGTCTGTCGGTCACGGCATTGCATACATATTCGGCGTGGTTGGCAAGGTGCTCTTTATCCAACTCATTCCGCGCATCGAAAAGGCGGATATGGAAAAAGAACGCGCCCTTTTGCTCCCCGTTGCAAGCGCTGCGGAAAAGAAAGACGAGAAAAAGCTTTTCTCACTTGATGCGGCAGGACTTGCTCCTTTTGCTTTGGCGGCAATGTTGGGAACAGTCATCGGACAGATCAAAATTCCGCTCTCGGCACAAGGATTTGACGGTACGTGCTTCGCTTTGACTACTACGGGCGGGTGCTTGCTCGTCAGCTTGCTTTTCGGTCACTTTGGACGCATGGGCAAGCTCAATATTCTACCCTCGACACACACGCTCAAGCTCTTGCGCGAGTTGGGACTCGTCCTGTTTTTGGCAGGTGCGGGCATTCCCGGAGGCGCGGAATTTGTTGCTTGCTTTGACCCCATCTACTTCCTTTACGGTGCGGTTATGACGGTCGTACCCATGGTTTTGGCATATCTGTTTGCAAAGCTTGTCCTCAAAATGGGACTGCTCAACAATCTTGGTGCAATCACGGGCGCGATGACCTCGACCCCCGCACTCGGCACGCTCATCTCCACCGCAGGCACCGAGGACGTTGCCACCGCTTACGCGGCAACCTATCCGATTGCCCTCATTACAGTGGTGCTTGTTTCACAGTTTTTGATTATTTTGTTCTGATAAAAGATAACAGCGGAGTGAATGTTCACTCCGCTGTTTTTTGGTTAAAAGTTATCTAAGATATATTGTTTTGGGGATGGATCTGATCGGCAAATATCCAAGCCAAAAAATTCATACGCCGGCACGGGATCCGCCTCATAATCTACCAATTCTGCTCTGCGTTTTTCTAAGGGATTTCTTTTCTCCCATTCTATAAATGCAACAAGACGTTCCTTTATCAGACTCTTATTTGTCCATTCTTCACACCACGATTCAAACGCAGAAAGGATTTCTTCGGGTGTTGTTATTTCAATTTGAGTGTGAAAGTGTCCTCTATAAAATGGAGTCGTTGAAATGGCATTGATGCTGATGCATGGTCTTATATAATAATTTTCTTTTGAATAGCAACTGCCTTGTATGTAAAAATAAAGAGTGAAATCACCAATGTCCTTTGACCACCATTTGTTTTTCTTCTTGAACCCTCTCGCTTTGAGATACGGTTTTGCGTATTCAATCAATTCTTCTTCCGGTAAAAAGTGTTTCATAAAACCACCGCCTTTATTGTATTGTATCACATTTTACCTAAAAAGTCAATCCTCGCAGTATAATTCTCCAATCTTGACAGATACTACTGTTACGGTTTTCCGTCAATCGAATGTAAAAAAGGAGATTATATATATGAAAGCTACCGGAATTGTTAGAAGAATTGATGATCTTGGGCGTGTTGTTATCCCCAAGGAAATTAGAAGAACCATGCGTATTCGCGAGGGCGACCCTCTCGAAATTTACACCGATCGCGAGGGTGAGGTCATTTTTAAAAAGTACTCCCCCATTGGCGAGCTTGCATCCTTTGCATCTCAATACGCCGAAACCTTGCACAAAACCTGCTCCCTCTCGGTTGTGATCTGCGACCGTGATGCAGTAATCGCTTGCTCGGGGCTCTCTCGCAAGGAGTATGCCGACAAAGCCGTCTCCCACGAAATGGAGCAGATTATTGAAAGCCGCTCGCTCTACGTTTGGCACGAGGGAGATACTCCCCTGCCCGTTCTTGCAGACGGCAGTGCTCACTATATCAGTTGTGCCATGCCCATTATCAGCGAGGGCGACATTGCCGGCTGTGTGGCATCTGTTTGCGACACTCCCGGTGCCGACCGCCGCGATCTTCCCGCCGCTGAAGTAGAAACCAAGCTCATTCTCACCGCTGCAGGTTTTCTTGGGAGACAGTTAGAAGGATAAGGGGTTGTTTTTTTGTGGGGGAACTTCTTGCAAGAAGTTCCCCCACACCCCTTCAAGAACTCTCGCACATATATCACAGAATAAGGTTGTTAGTTCACGAATAGACAGTAGAGGCGCTCGCAAGCTCGCGCCCTGCTATCGCTAACGGGAAGGTAGCGAAGTGGCGGGGCGGCAATGAAAAACACCACAGTGTGGTGTTTGAACCGCACCGTGACCGAGCCGCAGCGAGACCCTCCAAGACCCTGCCCGTTAAGAGAGTTGTTGCCTCGCTATCTTTCCCGCTCGTATTCCGCATTGATTATTGACTTTTCCCCGACGGCGTGGTATAATGAACTCACAAACCGAAAATGTGAGGTATTCGTTATGAAAAAAAGCATTTGTCTCTTGCTTTGTATATGCTCAATTTTATTGGGGAACACAATTGGTCTTGTCTCCTGCAAACAAAACACGACGAGCAATCCCACACAAGTCGAAAGCAATACAAAGGAAACAACACCGACTGAAACAACTCCCGAAGCAACTACCCCCGAGGAAACGACTCCCGAGGTGACAACTCCTGCGGAATGCACTCACGAGTGGATAGATGCAACCTGTATCGCTCCCAAGACTTGCGCAAAATGCGGAAAGACCGAGGGCGACGTTTCCAACGAGCACACCTTTGAAAAAGAATACGAATGCTCTGTTTGCAAAAAAAGCTTTTTGACTCCCATCGAAGAAGCGATTGCGATTGGTATGTCCTATGAAAAAGGCAAATACAGCAGCGAATACTATTATATAGAGCTCACACTTGACCACCAAGTAAACTCCGACGGCTTTGCAAGAGCAAAAATTGCAGACGGTCTTTACATCAGTGTAGCAGGCGGATATTTGGCACAAACGGCATACGGTTCCATTCATCTTGGCGATACCGTTGTGTTCAAGGCAAAGCTCGGTGCGGTAAATTCCACCCTCACCACGGGCGGCAAGGAGGTTCGCTTGTTTGCGGTTGTCGCTTATGAAATTATCACCTCGGAGGTAACAATGTTAGTGGAAAAAGAATTGATCGTTCCTGCCACGGGCACGGGCGTTGCCGAAAAACGTTTGCAATACTATTTGGATGCGGAAGGCATTGTACGCAAAGAAATCAAGGAATTTCAATCGCAGGACGATACCGCAGACTATCGCGAATACCGCTTTAGCTATGACAACGGCAAAACTTGGACAGAATGGGTGCGCGAGCCCCTGCCCGCGCGCGAAAAAGTCGGCAATGACGAAATCGACGAAAATCTCGGTTATCAAAATGCGCAGCACGTCTACAACCCCGTTATCGGTCATTTTGTCAGCTTGCAATGTCAGTTCATTTACATAGACGGTTACGAGGCAACCGAAGCGCACTATTGGGCAGGATATACGCGCCCCATGCATAGCTTTTTGATGATTGAAGATGCCGACGGCACGGCACACGAGCGCGTACTTGTGAAGTATGAGGATGGTGCCGATTACAGTCGTGCAACCTACCGCACAACCGATTATTTGACCACCAATATTTCGCGCGGGTCGGATTTGATTGTTCTTGAAAACGGTGATATTTTGTTCAATCTCTGCATTCCCGTAAACACCGCTTGCGAAATGGCAGGTTTGAACTTGCAAGAGGTCTTCCCCACCACGGGCGGACTTGGACACGCCTGGGCACTTTTGGTGGCTCGCGGTGTTTGGAATGCCAACACCCAACAATACGACATCACCTATTCCGAGCCCATCATTGTGGACGATACCCTTTCCACGCGCGGAATTTCGGAGCCGACGTTTGCAGAGCTCCCCGACTCCAGAATCCTTTGCATCTTCCGCACCTCCACAGATAAGGTTTCGGGCTGGACCTGCCGCCTTGACCCCAACGCTCCCCCTTGCAAATATTACGTTATCTCCGAAGATGGTGGAAAAACCTTCTCCGAGCCAAAACCGTGGTGCTATGAAAATGGCGAAATCGTTTATTCTCCTGCTTCCATTTGCCAAGTGGTGAAGAGTGAGGTAAACGGCAAGCTTTATTGGTTTGGCAATGCTTGCACAAAGGCAGAAGTCAACGGTGCTTTCCCCCGTTTCCCCCTCTATATGATCGAGATCGATCAAGAAACGGGCTTGGCAATTCGCAAAAGCATGGTTTTGATTGACACACGTCAACCCGGAGAAACCGAAAGGGTGCAACTTTCCAACTTCTGCATTTTGGAGGACCGCGAGGCGGGCACCTTTGAGATCTATCTTTCTAAGCTTGGGCAATTCCCCGGCAAGCCCACCTATGAGTGCGAAACTTGGAAATATACTGTGTATCTTACCGATGCCACAGAAAAATAAAAGAAAAACGAGATAGCGCTTGCTATCTCGTTTTTTTATTTTATTCTGCTTTGTTTTCTTCCTTTTTTCTATCCAAGCGGAGCGTGCCAACGATGGCAGAGGAAAGATTAAGGGTTTCGCCAATGATGCCGCCGAGCGAGAAGAAGATTGCGTTATAGGTGAGCCACAGGGGCGAGCTGATAAACGCCACGCGGCGCAGGGCCTTGTCCTCTTTGCGACGGAAAGCAATGGTGGTAACGGTCATTGCAATGACGGGCAGGACTTCCAAAATCAAGTTCTTTGCGGTGGGCTCTTTGCCAAAGATAGTAAAGATGGAAACGTAAGAAAGGATGTAAACAACAGTAAGACCGATCGTCCAAGCGGGGTGGTCGCCGCGAATTTTGTCCTCGTAAATAAAGATCAGCGCACGCACAATGGCAACGATATTGAGAATTGCGCCCGAGAACGCGCCAAGCAAAAAGAAATTGACCACGAACAAAGCCGAGCCAAGGAGTTGGAAGAACAGGATGCGTGCCTTTCCTTTTTGCTGATAGGAAAGAACGCTGGCAAGCATACCGAATATGCCAACGATTTGTGCAACAATTTCAATGGGTGTCATATCAAACGCCTCCGCGCAAAATTTAGGGAGCGCGCAACGGTCACTTCCCCACGCTCTCACCGCAACATTATACTACATATTTTGAGGAATGTCAAGAAGAACGGGGATTTTTAGGGTAAAATAAATTCACCCAAAAGAGTATAACTAAATAAAACCTCTGTATATCATCCGCAACTTGTTGCGGTATATCATCAATGCGAAGCATTGTATATCATCGATGCAACGCATCGTATATCATCAAGGCGCAGGCGATCATGCACGCTGACGAGTGATGAGATACAGTCCCAAAGGGACTGATGATATCCCGTTCCTGCGGAACAGGATGATATACCAAGCCTGCGGGAACCCCCAAAGCTCCACAAGCACGCTTCGGGGAACCCCTACTGCGGCTTGGATACAAAAAAAGAACTTTTGAAAACAAAAGTTCTTTTTTTGGAGCTGGTGATGTGACTCGAACACACGACCTGCTGATTACGAATCAGCTGCACTACCGACTGTGCTACACCAGCATATTGGATTTTGACAACGTATCTATTATACCCGATTCTTTCCCTTTTGTCAATATCCTTTTATAAAAAAGGAGAACATTTTTTCTTTTTATTTCCACCGCTCTTGATTTTGGCGCGAATGTGTGGTAGAATAATGGCAGTAACGTGTGAATAGGAGTCTACCTATGAATTTATGTGACATTAAAACTGTAAAACAAGTAATGGGCATGTTCCACCTGACCTTTCGCAAGGAGTTCGGGCAGAACTTTTTGACTGACCGCTCGGTGGTCGAGGACATTGCCGACTCTTGTTGCTATGATGAAAACAGCACCATTCTTGAGATTGGTCCCGGTATGGGTACTTTGACCTACGAGCTCGCGCTTCGCCACAAGAGCGTTGTCGCTCTCGAAATCGACCGCGGTCTCATTCCCGTTCTCGATTACACGCTTGGTGAATTCGACAACGTCACCGTGCACAACGAGGACGTGATGCAAGCCGACCTTGAGGCCCTTCTTGCGCCCGCGTTTGCCGAGGGTCCTGTTTCAGTATGTGCAAATCTTCCCTACTATATTACATCTCCCATTTTGATGAAGCTACTCGAGTGCGGTCTGCCCTTTGACTACATCACGGTTATGATTCAAAAAGAGGTTGCCGACCGTCTCTGCTCCCCTGCAGGCGGCAAGGATTACGGTGCCATCACCGCGGTGCTTTCCTACTACGGTGAAGCCGAAAAACTCTTTGTTGTGCCTGCTGACAAGTTCATCCCCGCTCCCAAGGTGGATTCTGCGGTCATTCGCATTCGCCTTTACAAGGAGCGTCCCTATCACCCAAAGAATGAGGCACTGATGTTCCGCACCATCAAAGCCGCCTTTGCGCAACGCCGCAAGACGCTTTCCAATGCCCTTTCTGCAGGATTTTCGGAGCTGACCAAGGAGCAGATCAACGCTATCATTGCCGACTGCGGCTTTGAGCCCACCGTGCGCGGCGAGCGCCTTGACATAAGAGAGTTTATAAAGCTTTCCAACAAAATTGGAGAATTGTTGACATAACAAAAGAACAAGCACGCCACAGCGTGCTTGTTCTTTTATTGATGTAAGCAAAAATGCTTATTTTACCAATTTGGAAAACAGGTTTGCAAAGAATGCACCAATGTTGTTACCAAACAGCCAGATAACAGCTGCAACGATTACGGCAGCAATTAAGAAGAGAATGATAGCAAGACCAAACTTCTTTCTTCTGTCCTTCTTCTTTTCAGCAGCAATTGCTTTTTTGGATTCAGAAGCAGGTGCACGGTAACCGCAGCAGGTGCACAGCAATTCGCGCGAAGATGCCTTGGTAACCTCACCAAGTGCGCGACCGCTAACGCTCATGTCATATTGACATGCCTCGGGTGTACGGTATGTATCGATTTTTGTTACTTTAACCAATCTCATTCTTGCACCGCAGTTAGCGCAACGACTAGTCTTACGAGCCATAATAATATCCTCCCAAAATAAGAACAATAGAACTATTCATACTTATTATAATATACTTTTTTGAAAAATGCAAGTACTTTGTAAAAAAAATATACGAATTTGATATTTTTTATTTTGTTTTTGGTCAAATCAAGAGGAAAAGATAATAAAAAAGCACCGAGCGGAACGCTCGGTGCTTTTTTGTTTGCTATATGTTCTGAGAGTTAACGACCTGTGATAGATTGTATAAAACCAAGAAACGATACAGACAATTGGGTTAGGAGATTAGTCCTGTGCCTTTCTTCTTGCCTCGAAGCAAGCGCTGCAGTAAACAGGACGGTCGGTAGAAGGCTGGAAGGTGATCTTTGCTTCGCCGCCGCAGTCTGCGCAAACAGCGGTGAAGTATTCACGGGGTGCCTTGCCGGCGTTCTTCTTAGCGTCGCGGCATGCCTTGCAGGCCTTGGGCTTGTTCAAAAAGCCCTTTTCGTCGTAGAATCTTTGCTCGCCTGCGGTGAATACGAATTCATTGCCGCAATCCTTGCAAACCAACGTTTCGTCAACGTATTCTTTTTCTACTACTACTGCATCGTTGATTTCTTCTTGGAACATGGTGTAATCCTCTCTTTGTTGTGAAAATGGTGTATTTTTACCCTCGGCGGATTTTCACCGCCATCTTTGGGGATTCCCCCCAACGCTTTGTTTAAGCTATTCGGGCATGGTACTGTTTGGGTGGAGCGCAGCACGCAGCTTTTTGCGAATGCGGTAAACGGCGTTTTGCACGCTTCGTTCATCCTTGCCGAGCTGTGCGGCGATCGCTCCCGTGGTCTGCCCCGACAGATACAGCCACCAAACGTGGCTCTCGTAGGGAGAAAGCACGGCTTCAATGCGACGGTAGAGCTCCATATACGCCTCCTCGGCAACAACTCCCGCGGTGACGTCCTCCTCTGTTTTGATGCGCTCCTCTAGCGGCAGGACCAATTCGCGGCGGTGGTTCTTGCGCGTGTAGGAGATCAGGCGGTTACGCACACAAAGCTTGGCATAAAGTCCAAATGCGACCTCTGCCTGCGCGCTATCGTAGCTTTGCACGGCTTTATAGAAAGCAATGCACGCCTCCTGGCGCAGATCCTCCCCACTCTCGGAATCGTCCTCTACGTTTGCAAAGGAGCGGCTCATCTTATCAATGAGGGGCTCGTATGCCTCAAGAAGAGCTTCAAACGCACTCTCGTCGCCACAACGTGCAGCATTTATCAGGTCGAGGTGTGCGGCTTGCTCATTCTTCATCGGGGGTATCCTTTCGGGCATATCAAAAAAGTATTCTACTCCTTAATTATAACACTTTTTTGTGAAATGTCAACATATTTTTTTGTGCTTTTCCCCTCTATTTTTTACACCTTGTAGCATTTTGCACAGTTTGCATTTTGCGTTTTGGAGATTTCGACGGATTTTTGCTTTTTATTTGTCTATTTTCCACATTGGCTTGTTTGAAAAATTGTTACTTTTGGTGTGCTGAAATTTTGAAAAAAAGCAAAAAAAGTGGAGAAAACACATTTTTTGATAAAAATGAAAGGTTTTTGGTGCTCATATTTCTCTTTTTTGTCGCATAGGATGTAGCACAAAAACGGATAGAAAAGGAGCAATCGATATGGACAACTACACAAAAAACGACTCCGCGGCACTGCGCCTGCAGGCACTGCTTTGCGATAAACAGGAAATGGGCGAGGTTGCCACCGAGGTCTCACTGCCCGATTACCGCCCCGAGATCAAGCGTCTGATCCGCGTCAGCGCAACTGTCTCTCCCCCTGCGCGCTACGTGGGGGCTGCCAACACCGAGCTCTCGGGCACGGTGGACTTCTGTATTCTTTATACCGGCAACGACGGCGCCCTTTATTCCACCTCGCATTCCTCGGAATATCGCATCGGGATTTCCACAGAGCTGCCCGTTGATGCCGCTCTTGGCGAGGGATTGATCTGCGACGCCGATGTTCTGCCCGAGCCCTGCAACGCGCGTGTGCTCTCCCCAAGAAAGCTCTCGCTCAAGTGCCGTCTGCGTGCACGCATGCGGCTTTATGGAATCCGTCTGATCGAAAACGGCGATCTTCTCTCGGGCGTTGCCGCCGAAAAGCTATACGGTTCAAGTGAGGTATGCGAGTTGTTTTCGGGTGTGGGAGAGCCGCTCCTCTTGCATGATGAGATCGTTTGCGACACGCAAAGCGAGGACGTGCGCGTGATTTGTGCCGACGGGCAGGTGTTCGTTTCGGAGGCCACGGCAGGCAGTGGATGCATCAACTGCCGCGGGGAAGCGATCCTGAAGCTGCTTTGTGCACACGATGCCACGGGACTGCCACCCACGCAAACGGTACGGCGTATTCCCTTTGAGGGGGCTTTTGAGGTGGAGGGTTGTGAGGTCAACTGTGCGGCATCTGCCTTTGGAAGCTGTGCCGATGTGAGTGTGACCGTTGAGGACGGCCGTATTTTGTGCGACCTCTCGGTTATTTTGCAAGGCCGCGCGCAACGTGACCGCAACCTTTCCTACGTGCGCGATGCTTATGCGCTTGATGCGGTGAGCGATAGCAGAACCGATTTTCTTACCCTTCCACAGTCGCGCAGCTGCGTGTGTGCAAACTTCTCTCTCGGTCAAACCTTGGCTGCCGAAGAAGCGGGGCTGAAGTCGGGAGTGAGTGTGGTAGATGCGCTTCTTTTACCGCTTTCGGCAGAGTTGGCAAAGGAAAACGGACGGGATATTCTCACAGGGCGTTGCCGCGTACATTTGACGCTTTGCGACGAAGCAGGTGAGATTTCCTCTCAAGAGGTTGAGGTGCCCTATCGCTATGAAGCAGAAGCAAAGGACATGGGGCTTGCGGATTATCTTGTGCATATTTCTCCTATCAGTTGTCGCGCTCGCGCCGACGTAGAACGCCTCGGCATTGACGGTGAGCTTGCGGTATCCTTGATGACACGCGGCGGAACACCTATTCAGTATTTGTCTGCCTGCAAAATGGGAGAGCAGTGCCAAGCCCATACGGGTGAGTGCACCGTATGCTTCCCTGCCCCCACTGACACTTTGTGGAGTGTTGCAAAGCGCTATCACAAGCCACTCTCTCACTTGACGCAGATTAACACCCTGCCACCGCAGGCACAAGCCGCAGCGGCAGATTCCAAGGCATCGCTTTCGGGGGTTTCTTACCTGCTGGTATAAATTGTGAAAATAAAAGCACCCACATGCATTTGGCCTTCCCCACTGGGGAAGGCCTTTTTCTTTTCCAAATGATTGACAAAAAATCAAATTTCATCTTGCGAAACGTCGAGAAATGTGATATAATGATAAAAACAGTCAAAGGCACAACAAAAAACGGAGGCAAAAACATGACACCCATGCTCATAGGTATTGCGGGAGGCACAGGATCGGGAAAATCCACCTTTGCCGAGGGGCTCAAAAAGCTCTTTCCCAATGAGATAACCATTATTTCTTACGATAACTATTACAAGCCGCAGGATCACCTCTCGATGGAAGAGCGCGTAAAAACGAATTACGACTGCCCCGATGCTCTTGATACCGATCTGCTCGTAAAGCATTTGCGCGAGCTCTTGACGGGCAAGTGCGTGGACATGCCCAATTATGATTTTTGCATTCACACTCGCAAAAGCGAGATCACGCGCGTGTGCCCCACGCCCATAATGATTGTTGACGGTATTCTCACCTTTCACGATGAGCGACTGCGCGAGCTGTTTGACATTAAGATCTTTGCAGATGCCGATGCCGATGAGCGCATTTTGCGTCGCCTTCGCCGCGACGTGACCGAGCGCGGCAGAGATATTGACGGCGTTATCAATCAATACGTGGGCACCGTTAAGATCATGCACGGCATTTACGTTGAGCCCACCAAGAAATACGCGGATATTCTTATCAACGGTGGAAAGAACAAAACCGCGCTTGACATTGTTGCGGCAAGAATACAGAAGCGACTCTCGCAAGAGGGATAAATCTTTGACAGATGAATGCAAATAAATTGAGAGCCATTATGGTAGTTCCATAATGGCTCTTTTTCGGTGTAGAAAATTAAAGTTTGATATTCGCGCTATCCAAAGTCCTGAAAGGCCATCTGCTTTTTTCTGACAAGCTACGCATTCTTTTGGGCTATTCGCGCCTCAATTTCGCCTAAGTCAAGCGGTTTATATTCGTTGAGTTTTTTCTTGTTGTATTCCTTTGTAAAATAATCCACCATTTTGCGCATGGCTTTATGATAATCACGGAGTTCGATGTGGTTGTATGTGTCAAAGTAAATATGCTTGGATTTTTCAATCAGCGCATCGATGTCCTCGGTCTTGCCCAGACGGAACATACAAGTTGCAATATCCAAAAGCGTTATGGCGTGATTCGCATGCGTACCGCCTATGGGATACGCATCAAAGCCCTGCTTGTCGGGATACATAAACCGTTCGATAACGTCCACACTTTCCTGAAAATGAATCATCGCGTTTTCGTAGTCACCCATATCAAAATAGCGATGTCCCACTTGGTGACAAGCTATGAAGAACTCCTGCCATTCTATGTCTTTAAGAGCTTTGGCTTCCGTCATTCCTTCCTCGCCCTTAATATGACTTGCGGAAAGACGCATTTTGTCTTGTACCATATAGGGATATATATATGGTAGTGTTTCAATAATTTTTTTAATATCCTCGTAGTGGTCTTGACCTTTCTCAATTTCTAAACAGCTGTAAATATGGATCATATTTGCCTTTGTTCGGCAGGTGCAGAAAACGTCCTGCGATATACTGATGATATGACTTCCGAGTTCAAAAGCTTTGTTGACGATATCATCGCCACGATCAATATTATAGGCATATAGCTCAAATAGCTCAGTTTTAAGCTGAATAGATGCAGGATACAATTTTAGACCGTCAAGCAAAATTTGTTCGGCTTTTTCAAAATTGCTCCAAAAATATTTGCCGTATTCCAGACGGATATCTTCAATTTCTTTGTCAACGTTCTTTACGTCAAAATCAAAAAGCTCATCAAGAGTCACCTTAAAAAATGCTGCCAATGTTGGGATCATTGTCATATCGGGGTAGGATGCTCCCATCTCCCATTTTGAAATCGCCTGCGCGGAAATGTTCAGCGAAGCGGCTAACTGTTCTTGCGTGAGATTGTTTGCCCTGCGCAGTTCACGAATTTTATTACCGAGATTCATATTGTTTACTCCTTTTGTTCTATTTCGGAGGCGCCTTCCTTGATTATATTATACCATATCCATCAAACGAAGTCAAACATCCTGTTCTTGAGTTTTTTCAACTGTTGGTTGTGACGGTTGAAAAAAGCATGCCGAGAGCAATTTGAATCACTCTCGGCGTTTTCGTATTCTTTTTAACATGCTCTATCGCAAGTATACCAACGGCTCTTTTTTATTTTTGCTCTTTCAAAAGCTTTTCACACTCTGAGAAAAAGCTCTTGCGCTTTTCGGGAGACAAAACGGCATATGCTACACAGTTGCCGTAAATGCGCACCTCGGCATCGCGCAGCTTGGGGGTTTCGGTGGGCATATAGGAATCGTACCACTCGCGGTTCTCGGTGTAGCGCTTTTGCAGATACCCTTGCAAAAGGAGCGAGCGAGCCGCCTTTGCCTGCCCTTCCTCTACCCAAAAGATGCCGAACTCGTCAAGGTCGTTGGTGTTTTGCGCGTAATAGACTTGGCTATCCTTCACGTATTCCGGAATGGTGACGTATTCCTCAATAAAGTTTTGGTCCTCGCTCACCCACGCGCTGGCGGTGGGTGTTTTTTTGCAAAGAGCGGCGGCGACCTCTTTGGTATTGATCTCTTTGGGGTAGCTTTCTTCTTCCTTTTGGTTGCAAGCCGTCAAAAGACAAGTGGCGCACAAAAGAATGAGAATTGCCGCGCGTGCGGCTTTATTTGCTCTGTTTTTCATTGGTTTCTCCTATTCGATTGATTCGGTTTGTGCAATGCGTTGGTACAAAAATGTCAACAGGACGTCATACGCCTCGTTTGTTAAGTGAATGCCGTCTCCGTTGTCGTAGGCGGTATTCAAGGCACCACTCGCATCAGAGAGGAGTGCTGAGGTGTTGACGTATTCGGCATTTTCGTATTCTTTTGCAATCTTTTCGATATGAAGGTTCAAATCGCAAATTTGCTGATTCAATTCCTCTTTGGAAAGAGAAAAAACCGTGTTCTCCCCCACGGGATAGACCGATTGCAAAAGGATTTTTGTGTTGGGTGAGCGCGCGAGGATCCCTTCAATTAAAGCACGGTAGTTGCGCAGAAATGCCGCGGGATCACGGCTCCAGCGCGTGATGCCGTTGAGCCCAAAGGAGAGCACCAGCACGCGCGGTTTGGCACGCTCGACGGCTTCGGCAAAGGGGATTTTTTCGGCTCTGTTCCCTTCATAATAAAAGACGGGTGAGGACAAAATGCGCGCATCCAAATATCGCGTACCGCTCTCGTCGCGCAAGACCTTGCCGCGCCCCTCGTCGGTATCGAGAACGCCGCCCGTGCGAGATAGGTGTGCCGTTGTCGACTCCCCAAAAAAGAAGACACCTCCGTGGGTGTCTTCGTTTGTGCTTGACAAAACAAAGAGCTCCCCACAATCGGCTTGGGCTTGTACTGTCATGGCACAAAGAAGTGAAAAAACAGTAACGAGTTTTAACCAAGTCTTCATAAGGGGAGCTCCTTTGCATCAATCCTCTTCAATGACGCGCTTCCAACGTGTCAAGAAGATATGTACGAGTGCAAAAAGAATCCAATAAATAACAGTGAGGAGAACGAGCATGAGCAGCACGTAAACACCCGACGATGCGCTGCCTGCCGGCAGGAGCATAAAGAGTAAGAAGGATACTACCGAGATGAGGTAATGCGACAAAATGCGCGACCAACGCGGCAGCTTGCTACGGTAGAGCATTCCTGCCCCCGCCATCGAAAGTCCAAAGGGGAAAATAAGTAAAAATGATGTAGAGGAAATCACGTGCGTTGCTTTTGTATTGGAAAGGGCTATGTCAATGATTAAAAATATCAGCGAGATAACTGCGTACCACACGCAACCGCTCACAAGCCACTCTTTGATTTTTGAAAAAGTCTTCATAAACGTCTCCTAAATTTGAGATGCTTTTATTATACCACGCTTTTGCGCCTTTTTTGCAAAAAAACAAAAATGTTTACAAATTTCTTTGGGAAAGAAGATTATGCAAAGAAAGAAATCCAATGCTTCGCCCAAGCAAATAAGATTTTGGACATGGGAATAAAATCAACCGCTCCGCCTTGCTTCAAAGCGAAAAACGTATTGATAATGGCTTGTTCATCGGGTTTAGCAGCTGCAAGCAAGTCTTTTTGATGTTTTATATAATTTCCCGTTTGCAGAAAGACGATTGCCTGCACAACGAAAGAAGCCGATTTGTAGAGCCCTTTCAAAATATCCTCGCTCTTATCAAAGAGCATATTGTGAACACAGCCGTGATAGATGTTGCACACGCCGATTTTGATGGCTCTTTTTACAGCACTTTCGTCAACAACACGCAGAACCTCATCAAGACTTCCTTTGATGGGTGTTGTATCATAGCAAAACTGAAACAAGTCGGACGGTTCCCAATTCATAATTTCCTGTTTACCCGAAAGAAAACCGCAGATCAGTTCTCTGTTCGGCAAGAAATTCAACATTGTGTTATAAGTTTGGATATCCGCAGCGGATAATTCATTCAAAATAACAACCACGTCAATATCACTCGTTTCGGTTTCTTCACCGCGACCGTAACTCCCCTGCAAACCAACAAACCACACACGGTTTGCAAAGGTTTCATCTAATGTCTGCAAAAAGTTCTGCATCCAAGTTGTAATGTCTATCATTTCAGTCACTCCGTCAAATTCAAATTGGTCTAAAGGTTTGTGTTTTCAAGCTTGGTATTTTTTCCCCTGCCAAGAATCTCTTGCAAAAAGGAGCTTATCAACATCGTTGATGACGGTTGTCTTTTTGCGGCTCCAGAGGGGTGCGAGCAGGTCGTCTGCCATACCGTCGCCCGTCAGGCGCGCGATGACAACATTGGGCGGCAACAATTCAAGCGCATCTGCCACCAAACGAATGTAGTGTTCTCTTTCCAAAGGGGTGTATTCGCCGCTCTCGTAGAGCTCGGCAAGGCGCGTATGCTTGAGGACGTGCAAGAGGTGAATCTTAACTTGGTCGGGGTGCAGCTTGGCAACCTCGCGCACGGTTTGCAGCATGGTGTCGTCGTCCTCTTCGGGGAGTCCGAGAATGATGTGTACGCAGATGTTTATCTTTTTGCTTGCGGTACGAAGCTTGGCAAAGCCGCGGCAAAAGGTGGCAAAATCGTGACCGCGATTGATGCGTGCGGCACTTTCATCGTTGGAGGTTTGCAGTCCAAGCTCTACTGTCAGCACGGTGCGCTCCGCAAGGGCTGCGAGGTATTCTACAACGTCATCCTCGAGGCAGTCGGCACGGGTGGCGATGTTCAGCCCAACAATGCCCTCTTGCGCGAGTGCTTCCTCGAATTTTTCTTTCAAAAACGGAAGAGGCGCGTAGGTATTGGTGTGCGCTTGAAAATAAGCGATGCAGTTTTTGACGTCCCACTTGTGGGCGTAATTTGCTTTTTGCGTTTGAATTTGCTCACTTACCGAAAGCGTGGCTTCGGGGGCAAAGTCACCGCTCCCCCGCCCCGAGCAATAAATGCAACCGCCTGTGGCACATTTTCCATCAATGTTGGGGCAAGTAAGTCCGATATCCAAAGGGAGCTTGGCACATTTTGCGCCAACGGTATGGCGCAGATAATAGTCGTAAGTATAATACCGCTTGTTGCTATCACTGTGGGGGAACGGATTGCGTGATGCCTGCGTCATAACGGGGCTCCTTTCTGTAATGATTAAAAAATGCGGATCGCCAAAACTCTTGCGAGGTGCGATCCGCACGGTTTTATGCTTCTGCCGTCAGCTTTTCGAGGGCGGCGATGCGTGCACAAAGGGTGAGAATGCACATAGCCGACTCGAGATTTTCGATGCTGGGATAGGTAGGAGCAATTCGGATATTGCTATCATCGGGGTCGAGGCGATACGGATAGGTCGCGCCGACGTTGGTCATGGTAACACCTGCTTCTTTGCAAAGCGTCCAAGTGCGCTTTGCCGTTCCCGGAAGAACGAACAAGCTGATAAAGTAGCCACCCAAGGGGCGCGTCCAATGCGCGATGCCTGCGGGAACAAGGTCGCGCTCCAATATCTCGTGGGTGAGGTCAAACTTGGGACGCAGCTTCTCTGCTAGCATTTTCATGTGGGCGTGAATGTTCTCGGCATTCTTAAAGTAGCGCACGTGGCGGAGCTGATTGAGCTTATCAAAGCCGATGGTCTGTGCGGCGAGAATGGGCAAAATTTGCCCCAGGTTCTCGTCGGATGCCGCCATTACGGCAACACCTGCACCCGGGAAGGTGATCTTTGAGGTGGATGCAAAGAAGAACGGACGGTTGGGGTTGCCTGCTGCCGTACAAGCTTCAAAAATGTCGGCAAGCGTATCGTGGCGGTCGGGATAGAGATCGTGCACCGCGTAGGCATTGTCCCAAAAGATGCGGAAGTCGGGTGCGGCGGTCTTCATCGAAGCGAGGCGTGCAACCGTCTCGTCGGAATAGGTGATGCCATCGGGGTTGGAATACTTGGGAATGCACCACATACCCTTGATAGATGCATCGGACGCCACGAGCTTTTCAACGGTATCCATATCGGGGCCCGTGGGGGTCATTCTGACCATGATCATTTGAATGCCCATCGACTCGCAAATACCAAAATGGCGGTCATAGCCGGGAGAGGGACAAAGGAATTTGATCTCTTTCTCTCGGCACCACGGACGCTCACTGTCGCAAACGCCGTGAAGCATGGCGCGCATCACCTGGTCATACATCAAATTGAGCGAGGAGTTGCCCGCTACAATGAGGTTCTTTTCGGGAATGTTCAACAAGTCGGAGAACAGACGCTTTGCCTCGGGAATACCTGTTAGGAGCCCGTAGTTACGGCAGTCAACGCCGTCCTCGGTGTAGCAATCCACGCTCGAATCCATACTGTCGAATAGATCGTTCATCAAATCAAGCTGATCGGGGCTTGGCTTGCCGCGCGAGAGGTCGAGGGAGAGTCCCATCGCCTTTGCTTTTTCGTATTCGGTTCTGAGTTCTTGCAGAAGCGCCAGCTGTTCGGCGCGACTCATTTGTGAGAATTCCATATCAATCTCCTGCATTCTTTTAGTCATCTGTTACAGTATATCACAAATGCGCGCAAAATGCAATAGGTTTTTGCAAGATTTTTGATGTTTTTCTGCAAAATTTTCTCGTTATTTCAAATTTTTCCAAAAAATTCGCAATATTTCTGCAAGTTCCGTGGCACTTCTTGCAACGATTGCAGATTTCGACCAGTGAGCATCCCACTCGTCGTTCCCTTTTTCACTTCCCCACGAATCGTCAACGAGAACGACCACGCCGCGATCATCGTCGCGCCTGATGACACGCCCTGCTGCCTGCAAAACGCGGCTGTAACCGGGGTAGCGGTAGGCGTAGTCGAAGCCCGAGCCGCGCGTGTTTTCGTAGTATTCCGAGAGGATATTCCCCTCGTTGGAAATACCCGGGAGTCCCGTGCCGACAACGATAGCACCGATGAGGAGTCTGCCGGGTAGGTCGACGCCCTCGGAAAAGGAGCCGCCAAGCACGCAAAAGCCAATGCGCAAATTGGTGTCATCCTTGAATGCTTCGAGGAACTGTTCGCGCTCGGGAGCGGTCATTCCCCTTTTTTGCACCACGGTTGTGACCTGTGGATACTTTTTGGAGAAAAGCTCTTGCACGCGGTTCATATAGTCGTAGGACGGGAAATAAACAATGTAATTGCCCGCCTTTGCCGATGCCGTGGCAGCAATGACATCCACCAGCTTTTTGTAGGAACGCGGACGGTCCTCGAGCTTGGTGCTGATGGAGTTGACGGTGCAAAGGGCAAAGTTTTCGGGATCAAAGGGAGATTTGAGATGCAAAATGGTAGAGTGCTTGGAAGAGCCGCCCTTGCCACCACCGAGCACGTCGGCATAGTAGGACATAGGCACCATAGTAGCCGAGAAGAAAACGCAACCGTGCAGACGACGCAAACGTTCATCAAGCGCTTGCGAGGGGTCAAGGCAAATGAGGCGAACGGTCAATTCCTCGCCCTCAACTTCTACAAAGGTGACGTGGGTCTTATCGTAGATTTCGGCAATCGTTTCGACGCGGCGCAAGGCTCCCGAAAGCGTCCAGACCTCACTCTCGCCAATCTCTCCGCGATGAGTTCGCAT
This sequence comes from Eubacteriales bacterium, assembly GCA_045656885.1. Classification (GTDB taxonomy): domain Bacteria; phylum Bacillota; class Clostridia; order Oscillospirales; family CAG-272; genus UMGS1865. Next base: position 304 of record JAZORZ010000014.1, on the reverse strand, counting down.
CCACGCATCAAGAACAGGACGCAATTTTCTTACCGAGGAATGGAAAGATTCTATTGCTCCGTGGTTGAGGTCGTATCCGCGCTCAATCCCTTCCCCATCGGTTTGCAGGGTGTCGCGGCAGAGTTTGCGATAACTTTGCATCAATTCTAAAAGCTTGTGCAAATGGTCGCGCAGGCCGCTATCAGGGGGAAGAACTTCCAAGGTGGGGGCGAGGTCACTGCATTTGAGTGATGCGGAAAACATTCCGCGAGCGCGGTCGGGCAAGTTGTGTGCTTCGTCGACAAGTACAGCATATTTGCCTGCA
>JAZORZ010000013.1:0-12429 GCA_045656885.1 Eubacteriales bacterium | reverse complement strand
TCCCAAAAGGTTTCCTGCGACACACCGAGCGGATCGGTCTTCTCTTGCGGTGGAGGAAGTTCGTATGTCATACCCGGCAGAACCTGACGGAGTGCCGAAGTGGAAAAATCAACGGGGTGTAAAACCGCCATTACGCGACGGTCATCATCGAGAAGTATCAGATTACTATGCTTGCCCATAATCTCGCAAACGAGATAGCGGTGACAATCAAAGCCCATTTCGTCGCGCGTTTCAAATTCGAGCGTTACAACACGCTCAAAGCCCTCTTGACGAAGGTCGGAGAGCTTTGCTCCCTGCAAATGCTTGCGCAAAAGCATACAGAGCATAGGCGGTGTTTGGGGGTTTTCCTTTTGCTCATTGGTAAAACCGAATCGGGGATTGGATGAGCCTGCATTGATGAGAAGGCGCTTTCCACCCTCGAGACTGCGCATCTGCAAAACGATCTCGTCGCGCTCGGGTTGAAATACGCGCTCAATGCGCGCACCGAGTGCCACTGCCTTAACTTCGGCAATCATACAAGCAAGCATTCCCGCATCAAATGCCATCTTCCTATCCCCCTTTCAAAAAATCTTTATAAAATATTATAACATATTCTTGCAATTTTTACAAGTAGGTGTTATAATAAATCTAGAAAAGTTTGGAAAGGACGGTTTTATAGCATGAACAGAACCGTAATTGGCATTGACGTAGGCGGAACCACCACCAAAATTGTGGGATTTCGCCCAAATAAGAAGGGTGAGCAAGAGCTCATCGCGCCCCAATTTGTGCGCGCGACCGATCCCTTAACCTCGATCTACGGCGCGTTTGGCAAGTTCACCGCCGAAAATAATTTGAAGCTCACCGATATTGACCGCATTATGATGACGGGCGCGGGCTCGGTTTACGTAAAGGATTCGATCTACAATCTGCCCTGCTCTCCCGTTCCGGAGTTCACAAGCAGCGGTGTGGGCGGCCTTTACCTCTCGGGGCTTAACGAAGCCATTGTTGTGAGCATGGGAACGGGTACTGCCATCAATCATGCCAAGCGCGTGGGAGAGGGACACGAGATCAAATACCTTGGCGGCACAGGCGTTGGCGGTGGCACACTGATCGGGCTCTCTCGCAAGCTCATTGGTGTGGATACCATTGAGCACATTGAAAAGCTCGCGGCTGACGGTGACCTTGGAAACATCGACCTGCGTATTAAGGATATCGCGCAAAACCGCTCCTATCACGGTATTAACGAAAACCTCACCGCCGCAAACTTTGGTAAGGTTTCGGATATGGCAACCAGTGCCGACCTCGCGCTCGGCATCTCCAATCTCGTTGCCGAGACCATTGCCATGATGTCGATTTTTGCGGCACGCAGCTACAACATCAAGGATATCGTCCTTATCGGTAACCTGACCACCATCGAGCCCATCAGAACCGTTTTTGAGTCGCTTGGCGATAACTTTGGCGTGCATTTTCTCATTCCCGAAAACGCACAGTTCGGCACCGTCATCGGCGCGGCGTTGAATAGAGAGTAATAAGGATGTGGGGGGACTTTTTGCAAAAGTTCCCCCACACCCCTTCAAAAACTCTCGCAAAAAAAGAAAAAGTTTTTTAATCCTCTAACTTTTTGTCAAATCATGTAATATCTGCACTTTTTTCTCGTTTATTATAGTAAAGAGTCTTAAAAAAGCAAAGACCTTTAGGAAGGAGCTTTTATGAAAAAAACATTTGTAAAGATTTTTGTGGTATTTTTGTTTGCCCTTTCGCTGATAGGACTGGCGGCTTGCAAAGAAAAGTCCACTGACGAAACCGCTCACGAGCATGTATTCGGCGATTGGAAGGTTACCAAAGAAGCAACCTTGAACGAGGAAGGTGCAAAGGAACGTTCCTGCTCTTGCGGCGAGGTGGAAACAAAAGCCATTGCTACCACTCCCTCTTCTGTCGGCTTAAAATATGCCGTTAACGATGACGGCGAGACCTGCACAATTCGTGGCATTGGCACTTGTACCGACACAAAAATCATTATTGGACAAACCATTGACGGCTACCGTGTAACGGCAATTGGATTGGATGCCTTTTTTAATTGCACCACCATTACCGACGTTGTAATTGCCGATAGCGTAACAAGCATTGGCACCTCTGCCTTTGCACATTGCGAAAAGCTTACAAGCATCACGCTCCCCAAAAATTTGGACGCTATTAAAAAGTCCACCTTTAGCGATTGCACGTCGCTGAAGCAGATCTCCATTCCCGTTGGTGTCACCACCATTGAAAATCGCGCGTTTTACAACTGCAAGGCTTTGGAGAGTGTGGAGCTCCCCGAAGGGCTGACCACCATTGAAAACCTTGCCTTCCGCAGCTGCGCAGAACTCAAAAACGTGCACATTCCAAGCACCGTAACCTTGCTCGGCGCCACTTCTTTTTCCGGCTGCGATAACGCACTAGATGTTGAGGGTGGCATTACTTACATCGACACGTGGGCGATGGATTACGACAAAAAGACCTCGTACGTCATCATTCGCGACGGCACCAAGGGCTTGGCAGACGGACTGTTTTTAGGTTCTGCAGAGCTCACCGGCGTCAGCCTGCCCGATACCCTTACCTACATTGGCGATGACGTTTTCACCGCTTGCCGGGGGCTGACAACTCTGATCATTCCCAACAGCGTTACCCACATGGGCAAGCTCTCTTTTAAGGAATGCTATGAGCTGCAAAGCATCATTCTGCCCGACTGCATGACCACCATTGGCGAGGAGATGTTTGCTTACTGTGAATCTCTTAAGAGTGTAAACATTCCCAAAAACGTAGAAAGCATTGGCGAATCCGCCTTTTTGGCCTGCAATTCTTTGACAAAGGTTGTCATTCCCGATAACGTTAAGAGCATTGGCGTATGTGCATACTTCAATTGCCTGTCGCTTAACGAGATTGAACTTGGAAAAGGGCTGGTGGAAATGTCGGAGGAAGCATTTATCGGTTGCTATATTACCCGCATTTCCGTTCATCCCGAAAATCCCGTTTATCACGTGCAAAACAACTGCCTGATTGATACGCAAGCCAAAAAATTGGTAATGGGCTGCAGCACCAGTATCATTCCCGATGACGGAAGTGTAACGACCATTGGCAAAATGGCGTTCGAATGCTATGGCATAACCACCATCACCATTCCCGACACGATTACAACGATTGAGGAATATGCCTTTCTCGGCTGCAATGATTTGGTGCACATCACCATTCCCGAAAGCGTAACAACCTTTGGAACGGGCGTATTCAGCTCCTGTGATAGTTTGGTAAGCGTTCAATTCCCCAAGAATCTCACCGTCATTCCCGATGGAATGTTTTCTAACTGCGACTCACTTGTGCGAATTGAAATTCCCGAGGGCATTACACACATCGGTGCCAGCGTGTTTAGCAACTGCGACAATTTAGAAGAGGTCATCCTCCCCTCAACTCTGCAAGAAATCGGACGGAGTGCATTCTTTTATTGCATATACCTCAAAAACATTGTGATTCCCGAAGGAGTGACCTATATCGGTGACAATGCATTTTATACTTGTGCTTCTATTGAGAATATAACTCTGCCAAGTACATTGACCTATTTGGGTTCCGGTGCTTTTGAAAACTGTGCATCCCTACTCAAAATCACTGTGCCGGGTTCTGTTGAAACCATCGGGGATTACGCATTCGCAAACAACAGCTCTCTCGAAGAGGTGGTTATAGAGGATGGTGTTACCAGCATTGGTGCATATGTATTTTTGAATTGCTCTTGCATTGAAGAAATCTATATTCCCGCAAGTGTTACAAGCATTGGCGAGCAGGCGTTTTATAATTGCTTTGACGTTTCCTATATTTACTTTGACGGAAAAATGAAACAATGGGATGCCATTGAAAAAGGAACCCTTTGGAACGGCAATCTGGGATGGAACGATTATAATATCTTTAATTTGGGCGTGTATCTCATCTGTCAAGATCAAGGAGCAGAAATATGGGGAGATATGCAGGATGACATTTTTTCCTGATGGTCAATACATTTCAAACACAAAAAGGATAGCTTCGTGCTATCCTTTTTGTGTGCGGCGGGAGCAAGCCCCCGCCCTACTTTGTAATTTTTTAATTCCAAACAACTCTCTTAGCGAGCAGGGTCTCGGTGGGTCTCGCTGCGGCTCGGTCTCGCTCACGTTCTGACAGTCCACCGGACTGTCATTCATTCCGTTCGCGCCGCTTCGCTACCTGCGAACTCGCGGGAGCAAGAAGCGAATGCCTATCGGCGTCGCGCCGACCGTCTGTCTATGCACTAACGGTTTCTGTTTAGAATGATTTTGTGAGAGAGTTTTTTGGAAGGAGTGCGGGGGAACCTCTTTTTGCAAAAAAGGTTCCCCCGCAATCATTCATAAAAAATCAATCAAAATATCCTTCTCTGTAAAGCAGCTCTGCAATGAGGACTGCACCGCCTGCGGCGCCGCGTAGGGTGTTGTGGGAGAGGCCCACAAACTTGTAGTCAAAGAGAGTATCCTCGCGCAAGCGACCAACGGTCACGCCCATACCGCCATAGATATCGCGGTCGAGCTTGGCTTGCGGACGGTTGTCTTCTTCAAAGTAGGTGATGAATTGCTCGGGCGCGTGCGGGAGCTTCAGCTCCTGCGGCTTGCCTGCAAAGTTCTTCCATGCCTCAAGGATTTCTTCCTTGGTGGGCTTGTTTTCAAAGCGTACGAACACAGCGGCGGTGTGACCGTCGGTTACGGGTACGCGAATACATTGCGTTGTGATGAGAGGAGCATCAGCTTTGACGATTTCGCCATTTTCAACCTTGCCCCAAACGCGCAGGGGCTCTTGCTCGCTCTTCTCTTCTTCGCCACCGATGTAAGGAATGACGTTGTCGATCATTTCGGGCCATTCGCGGAAGGTCTTGCCCGCACCGGAGATCGCCTGATAGGTGGTGGCAACGACCTCTTTGATGCCATACTTGCGCAGGGGCGTGAGGGCGGGAACGTAGGACTGAATGGAGCAGTTGGGCTTAACGGCAATAAAGCCGCGCTTGGTGCCAAGGCGCGCTCTTTGCGCGGCAATGACCTCGAGGTGCTCGTCGTTGATTTCCGGAATCACCATAGGAACGTCGGGCGTCCAACGGTGGGCGGAGTTGTTGGAAACAACGGGGATCTCTGCCTTTGCGTATGCTTCTTCAAGGGCGCGAATTTCGTCCTTTTTCATATCAACTGCGCAGAAAACAAAGGAGCACTTTTCTCCCACTGCGGCAATCTCGGCGGCATCGAGTACCACCATCTTTTTGTATTGCTCGGGCATGGGCGTGGACATCTTCCAACGCTCGCCAACGGCTTCTTCATAGGTCTTGCCTGCGGAGCGCGCAGATGCCGCAAGAACCGAAACTTCAAAATAGGGGTGATCGGCAAGGAGCGTTAAAAAACGCTGTCCAACCATACCCGTAGCACCAATAACGCCAACTTTCATTTTATTCATAGCAAAAATCCTTTCTTTCGGGCAATGCCCGAGGATGTTTTATATTATCTATATTATACACGATTTGCCAGAAGATTGCAAGAGAGTTGCGTATTTTTATCTTTATAGAAATATAGAAAAATCGATTGCAAAAAGGCGCGAATTGTGTTATAATAGATAAAAAACGGGGCTTTGACACCTTTGCCCCACCCCAAAAGGAGTACCTATGAAACTGCAACTGGTTGCAACCTGCCTGTTCGGCTTGGAAAAATTGCTTGGTGAAGAAATTGACGCGCTCGGGCTCCGTCGAATTGACACGATGGACGGCCGCGTAACATTTGAGGGCAACTTCTCGGACATTGCACGCGCTAACATCGGCTTGCGTTGCGCCGAGCACGTGTTCATCAAGCTCGCATCCTTCCCTGCCACAACCTTTGACGAATTGTTTCAAGGAACACGTCAAATTGCGTGGGAGGATTGGATCGGCAAGCTTGATGCCTTCCCCGTAAAGGGACACGCCATTAAGAGTAAACTCTTCTCAGTTCCCGACTGCCAAAGCATCGTTAAAAAAGCCGTGGTCGATCGCCTTTCGGCAAGATACGGTGTGAAGTGGTTTGCCGAGACAGAAACAAAATATCAAATTGAATTTTTCATCTTTAAGGATATTGCAACCTTGATGATCGACACCTCGGGCGTACCGCTCCACAAGCGCGGATATCGCCCTGCTGCAGGTCCTGCACCCTTGCGCGAGACCTTGGCGGCGGCTCTGGCTCTGACCTCTCGCCCTCGCGAGGACGTTCTGTTTTGGGACCCGATGTGCGGCTCGGGCACCATTGCCATTGAGGCGGCACTGATCCTATCAAACCGCGCACCCGGTCTTGGCCGCAGCTTTGCGGCAGAAAGCTTTTCGCAACTCTCCCCCACCCTTTGGAAGGATGCACGCGAAGCGGCAGAGGCGGCTATCAAGCGCGATAGCGAATTTGAGGTTTACGCCTCGGATATTGACGAGGATATCCTTGACACCGTTTATGAAAACGCCCTGCGCGCGGGTGTTGAGGAACATATGAACATCTTTTGCGCGGACGTGCGAAAGATGCAAAAAATTGAGGGACGTCGCGGCACAGTGGTGTGCAATCCCCCTTACGGTGAGCGTTTGATGACCCCTGCCGAAGCAGAACAGCTCTATCGCGACATGGGACGTGCATTTGCCAATCTTTCGCCGTGGCAGATCTACATCATCACCTCGCACCCGCAATTCGAGCGCTTTTACGGCATGCGTGCCGATAAAATCCGCAAGCTATACAACGGCATGATCCCCTGCAATTTGTATCAGTATTTTAAGCCGCGCGAGACGCGCGGCCAATGAATTGCAACCGAGTTGCATGAATTGACACTGCGTGTCATGAATTGCGGAAAACCGCATGAATTGCCTGCGGCATGATATTTGTTGCAATTCAATTCACGATGCGATATTTGCGTAGCAAATGGCATCAATTCATAAACACCCGCCCACCGCATTTATGGAATGCGGTGGGCATTTGTTCTCTGTAAGTAATGAAAATTGGCTCTCTCACATACATGACCGCAAAAAACCACGGCTCTTTTTGAGCCGTGGTTAATGAATTTTATTGCTTTTTAAGGAAGAAGTCTATCTGCAACACCGATGATATCATTTACCATATCCGTCATCTCAAACGGGAAATATACAAGCTTATACTCGATCTCTGTACTATTTGTTACAGTTCCCGCATGATTCGTGGTAGCTGATTTTATTAAATTTCCATTTTCATCATAGGTATAGTCATAAACGGTTTTTCTATCTTCATTTTCACTTGAATAAGAAACCTCTTTGATAACTCTTCCCTCACTGTCATAGGTATACTCATTGACATCTTTAGAATTATTCCTATTAGTATACTCCTTTTTGACCATATTTGAATTATCATCGTAGGTATATTCATACATTTCCGTTTTACCGTCCGAAGCAACTTTTACAATTTTGGTCAGATTCCCTTTAGAATCATATGTATAAACGTTCCCATAATCAGCAGGAGCACCATCAATTGCAGGCAATATTTCTTTTACAAGATTACCGTGTGCATCGTATACATATTCGTATATTTCCATAATTACTTCGGAATCGGGCTGAGAACCCTTGCTTGTTTGAACATCTTTGATTAAGTTCCCGTTTGAATCGTATGTGTATACACAAGTTGTGGTACGACCTCCCAAATTTGTGTTCACATATTGGAGCAAAACTCCATTATCATCATAGGTATAAACATCCTTGCTTGTTTGATTAGAAGAATTAGAATAATTCATCTCGATAAGATTTCCGTTGTTATCGTACGTATAATGATAATTATATGTTTTTCCATCAGGTGCTGTTTTAACTTCTGAAAGCATATTGCCGTTCTCATCGTATGTATAAATATACACGGTCGTTTCACTCGTATTTTTGCGAATGACCGTATTTACTAATTTGATTGGCAAACCTTTATCGTTATATGAAAATTCCGTCGTTTGCGTATAATACCAGTCCTCAACGCTCATTTTTACAGGCATGTATGCAAAGCGCTCAAGCAACTCTTTTGCATCCTTATAATCACCAAGCTCTTCAAAAAGCTTGTACGCAGCTTCGCAATCCCCGTTCTGAACGAGCACCCATGCGTTTTCGTATTTTTCAACATTTGACGAATCTTCGTCGCCGCCAACAACTTCATTGCCATCAGTAGTAGCATCGTCATTGGTGCTTGATGGCGATTGATTGGGATCGGTGTGAGTGGAATTGTCATTGTTACCGCAACCTACCAGTGCGGTTACCAACAGTGCTACTGTCAGTAAAAAAGCGAACAGTTTTTTCATTAAATCCTTCTTTCTTTGATGCACTCAACGATACACCTTATAATTGATGAATTTTACAAGGTTAAATATAGCACATCAAGTATTGATGTTTTCGTACATATGTCTAAAATTTAGATGACCTCAAAAATCAACGGTCTTTTCTCGGGGGCTTCTGCCGTGATGGTAGTAGCATTCAAGAGGGTACGCTCTGCTGCAGCGAAGAGTTCCTCACGAGAGGCGTAAAGGATAGCAAGGGTGTCGCCTGCTTTGACTGCGTCGCCTGTCTTCTTTTTGAGCAGGTAGCCGGCAGAGAGGTCGATTTCGTCCTCTTTTGTGTTGCGACCGGCTCCCAAGAGCAAGCTTGCAAGTCCGTATTTTTCGGTGTCAACGCTTGCAATGTAGCCGCTCTCACTCACCTTTACCTCGCGCACGTAGGGCGCTTTTGCAAAGTTTTCGGGGTGGTAGATGAACTCGGCATTGCCACCTTGTGCCTTGACCATTTGTGCAAAGGTTTCGAGTGCCTTGCCAGAGGTGATGGCATCCTGCGCCATGTCGCGGCATTCTTCAAGTGTGCCCTTATCGGCAAGGAACAAAATTTGCGCGGTGAGTGCCAAGGAAAGCTCCAAAAGGTCCTCGGGGCCCTTGCCCTGCAAGGTCTCAATGGCCTCAACAACCTCAAGGGAGTTACCAACGGCATAACCGAGGGGGCGGTCCATATCGGTGATGAGGGCGCTGATGCGCTTGCCGGCTCTCTTACCGATGGCTACCATCAGTTTTGCGAGCGTGCGGCTATCCTCAAGGTTCTTCATAAACGAGCCGCTACCCGTCTTGACATCGAGCACGATGCAATCATCGTCGGCGGCAAGCTTTTTGCCCATAATACTAGAAGCGATTAGGGGCATGCTGTCAACTGTTGCGGTAACGTCGCGCAAAGCGTAGAGCTTTTTGTCGGCAGGGGCGAGCGTGGCACTTTGCCCTACAATGGCAATGCCCGTCTCGTTGACGATGCGCTCGAACTCCGAAACGGCCAAATCAGTGCAAAAACCGGGAATGGCCTCAAGCTTATCAACCGTGCCGCCCGTGTGACCGAGTCCGCGACCACTCATTTTGGCAACTGTGAGTCCAAGAGACGCCACAATGGGTGCGACAACAAGACTGGTCTTATCTCCAACGCCGCCCGTGGAGTGCTTATCCACGCGCAAACCCTTGATGCCCGAGGTGTCGAGGCGTTCGCCCGAATCGCGAACCGCGAGGGTCAGCTCTGTGGTTTCTTCGTCGTTCATACCGCGGAAATAGATCGCCATGCAAAGCGCAGCGGCTTGATAATCGGGGATAGAACCGTTGGTATATCCCTCTACAAAAGCGCGGATCTCCTCGGCGGACAAAACGCCACCGTCGCGCTTTTTCTTTATTACGTCATACATTCTCATAGATTCATTCTCCTTTCAGGTCAAGAGGACCAAAGGATGTGGGAAGGAGCTCTTCGAGGGTAAAAGCGTTTACCTCGTCTGGCGTTCCCAAAAGGATGCGGAAATCGAGCGCGCAAAACTCGCGCAATACCTGACGGCAAACGCCGCAGGGGGCGCAAAATCTGCCTCTCTCGCCCGCAGGGCCACCGATAATAGCAATAGCCGCGAACTCTCGCTCGCCCTCGCTGACCGCCTTAAAAAGGGCTGTGCGCTCGGCGCAGATGGTGGGCGTGTAGGATGCATTCTCGATGTTGCAGCCCGTATACACCTTGCCACCCTTTGTCAGGAGCGCGGCTCCCACAGCAAAGTGCGAATACGGAACGTAGGAAAATGCGCGTGCCTCCTCAGCAAGCTGCATCAATTCAAGATCGGTCATTGCCTTACTCCCCTTTCACAACTTGGGAATAAAAGCTCTCGCCTGCAATGCCACCGTCGGTGATGCCAAAGGACTCGAGAATAGTGGCGCCAATATCGGCAAAGGACGAACGTGTGCCAAGGTCGACACCCTCGCGAATGCGCTTACCGAAGATGAGCATAGGCGTGTGCTCGCGCGAGTGGTCGGTAGAAGGTGTTGCAGGGTCACAACCGTGGTCGGCAGTGATGATGCAGATGTCGTCAGCATTCATTCTTTCCATAAAGCCGCCAAGCCAAGCATCAAACTCGGTGAGTGCCTGCGCGTAGCCCGCAATATTGTTGCGGTGACCGAATACCATATCAAAGTCAACCAGGTTGGTAAAGCACAGACCTGTGAAATCGCGTGCGGCGATCTCGTCGGTTTTTGCCATGCCGCCTGCATTGTTGGGGGTGGGGTTGCTTTCGCCAAAGCCCTTGCCTGCAAAAATATCGTAGATTTTGCCTACGGAAATAGTCTCAAATCCTCTCTCTTGCAAAACGTCTGCAATGGTGTTGGCAGGCGGCAGGAGCGAGTAATCGTGACGGCGAGGGGTGCGCGCATAAGGATGCTCGCCCGTAAAGGGGCGCGCGATAACGCGGCCTACTGCGTGCTCACCCGTGAGCAGCTCACGTGCGATCTCACAATAGCGGTAAAGCTCCGCCACGGGCACGATATCCTCGTGTGCGGCAATCTGGAATACGCTATCGGCAGAGGTGTAAACGATGAGTGCACCTGTTTTGCAATGCTCATCACCGTAGTCGCGAATGACGTCGGTGCCCGAGTAAGGCAGATTGCAAATGGTCTTTCTGCCCGTTCTCGCCTCAAACTCGGCAATGAGTTCTGCGGGAAAACCATTGGGATACGTGGGGAGCGGTTGGGGGGATACGATGCCCGCGATCTCCCAGTGACCGATGGTGGTATCCTTGCCCATCGACATCTCGCGCATACGCGCAAAGGACGCCTTTGGAGTTTCAATGCCGCCGCCGACACCCTCGATGTTGAAAAGTCCCAACGCTTCGAGGTTCGGGCAATGGAAATTAGGGTGATTACGAATAGCGCCTACGGTATTGCTGCCCTCGTCGCCAAACTTGGCGGCATCGGGGAGCTCACCAATGCCAACGCTATCCAAAACAATTAAAAATACTCTTTTGGTCATAGCTTTCTCTCTTACGCCAGGTTGAGCGCGATCTTCATCATAGCGGTGAAGGAATTTTGACGCTCCTCGGCAGTGGTATTTTCTTCGGGATAAATAAAGGAATCGCTAACGGTGCAAATGCAGAGTGCCTTTTTGCCTGCACGTGCGGCGTTGCAATAGAGTGCGGCGGATTCCATCTCTACGCCAAGCACGCCCATCTTTGCCCAATCCATACCGGAGTTGGCATCATCGTAGAATGTGTCGGACGAGAAGATGTTACCTACCTTGTAGTTAACGCCTGCCTTTTCGCATTCCTCAACAGCACGGCGAACGAGGTCGAAATCTGCGATAGGTGCGAACGTACCGGGCAGCTTGTATTGCATAGCATAGTTGCCGTTGGTGCAAGCACCCATAGCAACAATGATGTCACGTGCGTGCAGGTCGGGGTGGAAGGAGCCGCAGGTGCCTACGCGAATGATAGCGTCAACATCATAGAAGTTGTAAAGCTCATAGGAATAGATACCGATAGAGGGCTGACCCATGCCGGATGCCATAACGGTTACCTTTTTGCCGTTGTATTCACCTGTGTAGCCGTGAACACCGCGAACATCGTTAACGAGCACGGGGTTCTTGAGGAATGTTTTTGCAATAAACTCGGAGCGCAAAGGGTCACCGGGCATGAGCACGGTCTTTGCGATGTCTTCTTTTTTAGCGGAAATATGGGGGGTCGGAATAGCCATGATTCTGTCTCCTTTTTCTTTCAAATATTAGTATCCACCGTTATCGGTGTTTTTGATGATCTTTACTACGCGGCTGGTGCCAAGACGATCGGCACCAAGATTGATGAAGTCTTCAGCGTCCTGCAAGCTTGCAATGCCACCTGCCGCCTTGACCTTAACGTGTGCGCCTACGTTTGCACGCATCAGTGCTACGTCCTCACGGGTAGCACCCGCGGTGGAAAAACCGGTAGAGGTTTTGATATAGTCAGCCCCCGACTCGGTAACAATGCGGCACATACGCAGCTTTTCGTCCTCGGTCAAAAGACAAGTTTCGATAATGACCTTAAGAATCTTTTCACCGCAAACAGCCTTAATGGCGCGGATCTCTTCAAGAATTTTGTTGTCGTTGCCTGCCTTGAGGTCGCCTACGTGAATGACCATATC
>JAZORZ010000012.1:0-47151 GCA_045656885.1 Eubacteriales bacterium | reverse complement strand
CTATGGCAATATCACATTCACTGCCACTGATTTCTACATCTAAAAAGGAGGGGGCACCCTTCAACACATCGTCTTGGGGAATATGGTGGTAATGTACTCCCGCAGCATCCGTCACGCGAATGTTGCAGGCGTATAGACTGTTTTTTAAGACCGCTAAATGTAAAAGCATGTCAAACCTCCTTGGAAGGCTCCTCAAACAGCTTCATTTGTTCCGTGGGCAAAGATAGACCCAAATGCGAATACGCCAAATGCGTGACGCATCTGCCGCGAGGGGTACGCGAGAGGAAGCCGATTTGCATGAGATATGGCTCGTACATATCCTCAAGGGTGATGGCTTCTTCGCCAACTGTTGCCGCGAGTGTTTCAAGACCGACGGGGCCACCGTTGTAGAACTTGATAATTGTTTCGAGCATTCGTCTGTCTACATTATCAAGACCAAGCTGGTCGATTTCAAGTCGTGTCAGAGAATAGTTCGCAATCTCTTTGTCAATATGTCCGTCGCCCTTGATTTGTGCAAAGTCGCGCACACGTTTGAGGAGACGGTTTGCAATACGAGGCGTGCCGCGAGAACGGCTTGCAATCTCAATGGCACCGTCGTCGGTGATGTCCATTTCCAAAATACCCGCATTGCGGCGCACGATGGTGGCAAGCTCCTCGGGGGTGTAAAGCTCCAATTTCAGAATGACGCCAAAGCGGTCGCGCAAAGGAGTGGTCATTTGACCCGCGCGCGTGGTAGCACCTATGAGCGTAAAGCGCGGCAGATCGATGCGAATACTTCTTGCCGAGGGACCCTTACCAATAATAATATCAAGCGCGTAGTCTTCCATGGCGGGGTAGAGAATTTCCTCAACCGTGCGAGAAAGACGGTGGATCTCGTCAATAAAGAGCACGTCACCCTCGTTGAGGTTGGTCAAAATTGCGGCAAGGTCGCCTGCCTTCTCGATTGCAGGGCCGGAGGTGACGCGAATGTTGACACCCATTTCGGCTGCAATAATGTTGGAAAGCGTTGTTTTACCAAGACCGGGAGGACCGTAAAGGAGCACGTGATCAAGCGGATCGCCGCGCTTTTTTGCCGCCTCGATATAAACCTTGAGGTTTTCTTTTACCTTTTCCTGACCGACGTATTCGTCCAGCGTTTTGGGGCGCAGGGAAAACTCCACATCAGAGTCAGCGGCGGAGTAAGATGTATTCATAATTCGGTTTTCAAAATCGAATTCGTTGGTATCCATGTTGTGTCCTTTCTGTAGAGAATTACATCAGGCGTTTGAGCGAGAGACGAATGATCTCCTCAAGCTCCATGTGGGCAATGTCCATATCCTTCATGGCTGCCATTGCCTCGGCACGGGAGTAGCCGAGCACCATAAGCGCGTCGGTTGCCTCGGCAAGCTTACCGCCCTTTGCGGCAACCGCACCGGGAACGGGGGATGCAACGGCAGCAAATGCCTCGCTGCCGCCTGCCTCCTTCATCAGCTTGTCCTTGAGCTCCAAAATCACACGCGCCGCCGTCTTGGGGCCAATTCCGTTGGCTTTGGAGATGGTCTTTTTATCGTCGGTGCAAACTGCCAATGCAAACTTTTCGGGTGTGAGGTGCGAGAGAATTGCCATAGCGGCCTTGGGACCAACGCCCGAAACGGTAATGAGCAGCTTAAAGGTTGCAAGCTCGGTCTCTGTTGCAAAGCCAAAGAGCTCGATGCCGTCCTCACGCACGGCAAGGTAGGTAAAGAGCTTGATCGTAGGCGGCTCCTTGACAGAGCGGTTTGCGGGCATTGCCTCGTAGGTTGTGCCACTGATGGTGAGCTTATATCCCACGCCGCCAACGTCAATTACGGCGAGGTCGTTTTTGAGAAGTGCGAGCTTTCCGCACAGATAGTAGAACATAAAAATGCGTTCCTTTCGGTCTTTTCAATAGGGAAAATTACTTCTTTTTCTTTTTGGAGCGTTGTGGCACGTATTTTTCGCGCTTGGGCGGAATGAAGATTACCTTCAGTTTTGCAAGAACTTTTTTGATCTTAATCACGATCGGACTATCCGGTACGTTTTTTTGTTCCTCGTTTTCTTCCATTTCATCAATTTCTTCCGTTTCGCCAAGACCGTCGTTGTAATCCACGTCGTCACGCTTTTTGCAACCAAGGCCAAGCTTGCGGTCAAGAATGATCAGGGCAATAAAGAGGAGAATAGAAACGATCGAAACGATCAAACCGATGGTAATTGCTCTGGGAGCGTACACAATGCGAATATCGTGTGTTTGGCCTGCTTCGCCGCCTACGCGGAAGGCGATGAGTGCACCGAGTGCTTTGGTGATCTCAACACGCTCGCCGTCAACCCAAACCTGCCAACCATTGTCATAGGCAATGGTGGTGAGCACAAGCTCATCTGCACGGGAGGCGGTGTAGGTACCCTCAAAGGAGTGCTCGGTGTACTCCTCAATTTGGAATTGGTTTTTAGAGAGGCGTCCCATAACGTTAGCAAATGCGGACATATCCATATACCAGAAGCAGTCGGCACCACCCTTAATATAGTAATCCTTGCCTGTTAAAATCAGCTTCATGTAGAGTTGAACGTCTTTTTCTTGCACGCCAAGGGAAATGATGCGCGCGGTGTCATTGCCGTTAAAGGTACCTTTCTTGTTGAACTTCATACCGTTTGTGGAAAGCTCAAGGTTGACCTCTCTGGGGTAGTCGGTAGGAGCATAGAAGAAGATCTCGGCCTTTTCGGGCAGGGCATCGGTCACCATAGTGATGCCTGCGGTTTTAGAGCCCTCCGTTTTGGGCTTGTAGCCAACTTCATTTTGTGCGTAGTTTTGCTTGTTGACGTCATTCATCTGAATGGTTGAGGAGATGGGAATGAAAACGGCAACGGGTTCTTCCTCGCCGAGCATAGCGGCGAGAATGGCATTCAGACGCTCAAAGGGGTTTTCATAATTGTCAACATAAACGCTGGCGTTGTTTTCTTCAATGTTCAACCACTCGTTTACAACACCCTTAAGGGAGTTGATGGCACTCTTAATGCCTTCGCCTTCCTTCTTATCGTCGTCTGTGTTGTCTTCTTTTTCTTCTTCGGTTTCTTCTACAAAGCCGAGTTCAAATTCCAAAAGAGAATCGGCAACGCCGTAACCGAGGGAGAGGGCATAGGGGTTTTTATAGGTGGTATATTTGCTCTCGCCGTTGGTATCAAAAACGTCATAATAGTTGCCGTAAACGTCTTGATCCGAAATGAGATACTTAATACCAAAGAGAGAGTCTGTAACGGGCGTGTTGCCAAGATATTTGGTCCAGTGCGCCTTAGAAGCGTAACCCATCGAATTCAAGAAACGAATGGTCTCTTTATTCAGGGTCGAGGTCGAGCCCGAAAGACCGCGCATCATCAGTGCCATGTTATCGTTGTTGGAGCGATAGAAGGTCTTTTCCATGCGATAGAAGGAATCGTCCTTTTCCTGCACGTTTTCAACAATGGGGCGAACCTCATTCAAAAAGTCATTGTAACGGCTGTAAGTGGAAGCACCAACGTCCATGATCAGTCCGTTCATTCCCAACAGTCCGTTGACAAAAAGCTCGAGAACAACAATGCAAACAAGTGCAAAGCTTGCAACCTGCTTTTGGCTGCGTTTTTGCATAATGGCAAGCACAGCCAAGTAGGTAAAGATCATGATCAGCGAGAAATAAATGCAGCCAAGGTCGTCTGGCTTAATATACTGTCCGTTGTCATGTGTTTGCATAACGGCACAAAAGAGGGCGATCAGTCCACCCGTGCCCAAGGTTACCTTCAGTGAGATGTTCTCAAAGTCTGCCATTGCACGGCAAGCAAGCACGCACAAATAGAAGGAGAACATAAAGCTGTAACGGTAATTGAGCCAGTTGGGCTTTTGGAAGCCGTGCCAGATCAAGTCAACGATGTTCAAGGAAAAGCTTGCAAACAAAGCAAAGAGCAAAATGCCTGCAAAGATCTTTTCACGCATCGAATATTTTTTGGAAAGGAAATACGAGGGGATCAGCAAAAGTGTCAACAGTCCGCAATAAACAAAGGGAAGTCCCTCGGGGCGAACCGTATCATAGGAACCGGGCAGGAGCTTGTACAAAAAGTCCATCAGGTCAAATTTGATGCCAAAGGATTTCCAAGACGAGCTTGCAAAGGGATCGGAGAAGGTGGTCTTACCAAAGTTGAGAGAGTAGTAAGCGCCGAGAATGATCAACGCGGCAATGCCGAGCGCCAAGAGGGAATAACCGATAATACGGCCGAGAGAGCGGAAAAAGTGTACTTTTTCGCGTGTGGGATTGTTGCGGAAGCTCTCTGCATTTGCAAAATAGTAAACGAAGAAATAGATTGCACAGTAGATGCAGATCATGTAGCCGATGTAGTAGTTGCTGAAAACAGCGATTGCGAGAGATACTACGTAAAGCTTGAATTTACCGTGCTTAATGATGCTTTCAATGCCGAGTGTAATCAAGGGCAACCACATAACGGCATCGATCCACATGGTGTTGTGCTGCTGAATGATGGCATAAGAGCAAAGCGCGTAGGATGCCGAGAAGATGATGATTGCCATTCTGTTCGGCTTTCTGCTCGTCTTGTGCATATATACACCAAAGGTCAGGCCGCACAAAGCACCCTTGACCATAAAGAGTGCGGTCAGGGCTTCCAGCATTCTTTCCTTGGGGAAGAGAGCTACAAGGAAGGAGAGCGGGCTTGCAAGATAATAGGCGTAAATACCTAAGAACTCACCGCCCAACTGACGGGAAAAGGAGTAAAGCAGATCAGCATCTCCGCGCACAAAGTTGCGCAGTGCCTCAAAAAACCAAACATACTGACCGTTGAGGTCGAGAGTCAATACGCATCCGTCACCAAAGGGATGATGGCCGCGTGCGAGATAGATCAAATAGATCAGCACTGCGGGAATGAGCATGCACAAAGCCAGATAGCCGTATTCGCGCCAGAAGGGGCGATAGGTCAGGCGTCCCCAAGCTTTTTTGGCAATGCCGCCAATTGTTATCTTATTCGTTTTTTTGCTTTCGTTCTTCATATCGGTTAAACTCCTTTGTCGGGGGAATTGTTATCGGTCGTAAGGATTTGTTTGATTGCTTTTTCAAATTTTACGCGGTCGAGTGTCATATCGCGTCCGCAGCTTTCGCACACCACGCGAACCTGACTTCCAACGCGCACAATGCGAAAGATCTTGCCGCCGCAGGGGTGCGTTTTTTTCATTTGAACTCGATCCTCCGGGTGCAGGGGAAGAATAGTCATACGGTTCTCCTCGCTCTAAAATACAGTATAAACTTATTATAACATAAAAAAAGCATTCTGTAAACCGAATTTTTACAAATTTTATCAGGTTTTTTCCAAAAAATACGCATAAATTGTTTGACTTTTGGAAAGAAAGGTGTTATAATTATCTTGGATATTTATGTACTTAAGTTGGGAGAACGATTTTGATTATTTTGGGCATCGACCCCGGACTTGCAATTGTGGGTTGGGGAGTTATTGAATATCAGAACGCAAAATTCCGTACCATTGCTTACGGTTCTATCAACACCCCCAAGGGAACGCGCACCGAAGAACGGTTGCGTCTCATTTTTGAGGGAATGAACGAGTTGATTGAAAAATATAAGCCGGATGCTATGGCGGTAGAGGAGCTTTTCTTTACCAACAACATCACTACGGGTATTCGCGTAGCCGAGGCAAGAGGTGTCATTCTGCTTGCGGCAGAAAATGCTTGCGTTCCTATTTTTGAATATACACCTCCGCAGGTCAAGCAAGCGGTCGTCGGCTACGGCAAAGCCGAAAAGAGGCAGGTCATTGCAATGGTCACCATGCTTTTGGGACTTCCAAAGCCGCCGCGCCCCGACGATACCGCCGATGCACTTGCCATTGCCATTTGTCACGCCCACAGCG
Source organism: Eubacteriales bacterium (assembly GCA_045656885.1). Lineage (GTDB taxonomy): Bacteria > Bacillota > Clostridia > Oscillospirales > CAG-272 > UMGS1865. The sequence goes on along the minus strand of JAZORZ010000012.1, from coordinate 41,265 downwards.
GCGCGTCGCGTTTGGCACAGTACTATAACAAATAATCACGAAAAGGATAAAAGCTATGTGGTTTTCTGAAAATTGGAAAGACTATGAATTACTTGATACTTCGGACGGAGAACGCTTGGAGCGTTGGGGCAACCTGATTCTCATTCGTCCCGATCCGCAGATCATCTGGAAGGACGCCCGCAAGCATCCTGCTTGGAAGAAGGCAGACGGTATCTACCGCCGTTCTCATTCGGGTGGCGGTGCTTGGGTAAAGAATAATTTGCCCGAATCCTGGAAGATCCAATATGGTGACCTCGGCTTTGTTTTGCGCCCGATGGGTTTTAAGCATACGGGACTTTTCCCCGAGCAGGCAGCTAACTGGGATTGGTTTTCGGGACTTATCCGCGAGGCAAACCGCCCCGTTAAGGTGCTCAATCTCTTTGCATACACAGGAGGCGCAACCGTTGCCGCCGCAAAAGCAGGTGCATCTGTTGTGCATGTAGATGCGTCAAAGGGCATTGTAGCGCAGGCGAAAGAGAATGCAGCACTCTCCGGTCTTGCAGATGCTCCCATTCGCTACATCGTTGACGATTGCAAAAAGTTTGTTGAGCGCGAGATCCGTCGCGGCAATCACTACGACGGCATCATTATGGATCCGCCCTCTTACGGCAGAGGTCCCGGTGGTGAGGTCTGGAAGCTTGAAGAAAGCATCAATGAGCTCATTACCCTCACCGCACAGCTGCTCTCCGACGAGCCGCTTTTCTTCCTTGTCAACTCCTACACCACGGGACTTTCGCCCTTGACGATGAGTTATCTTTTGGAGCTTAAGGTTCGTGCACGCTACGGCGGTGTTATCGAATCGGGCGAGCTTGGTCTCAAGGTTACTCAAACAGGTGCATTTTTGCCCTGCGGTGCAAGCTCGCGCTGGTATCTCAAACCCTAAAATCAACCCTTGAAAGGATAAAAACGTTTTGTCTGAAATTTTTATTCACGCACGGGATCTTTGCTTCTCTTACACCGACGAAGAGGGGAGAGAAGAAAATCCCGCCCTGCAAAGCTTTTCGGTGGATATTCACCGCGGTGAATACGTAGCGGTGCTCGGTCACAACGGCTCGGGCAAATCCACCTTTGCAAAGCTTCTCAACTATATACTCGAACCCACCTCGGGCGAACTGACCGTTGGAGGAACCGATCTTTCCCGCAAGGATCTGGGCGACGAGGACATTCTCAATTTGCGTAAAAACGTTGGAATGGTATTTCAAAACCCCGACAATCAGCTGGTAGCTACCATTGTGGAGCAGGACGTTGCCTTTGGCCCCGAAAACCTCGGCGTTGCGCGCGAGGAGCTTCGCCGCCGCGTGGATTACGCGCTTGAGACTGTTGGTATGACAGCTTATGCCAAGCACGAGCCGCACCGCCTCTCGGGCGGACAAAAGCAAAGAGTGGCGATCGCAGGCATTCTTGCCATGATGCCCGAGTGCGTTATTTTTGATGAATCTACCGCAATGCTCGATCCGGGCGGACGTCGAGAGGTACTTGATACTATTCGTAAGCTCAACCGTGAGCACGGTATGACGGTGCTTAATATTACGCACTATATGAACGAGGCGGCCGAGGCAGACCGTATCATCGTTATTAACGACGGTAAGCTTCTCATGGACGGCACCCCCGATGAAATTTTTGCACAGCGTGATGCTTTGCACGATGTAGGGCTTGAAGTTCCGCAATGCGCAGAGCTCATTCATGCTTTGCGTGCTGCAGGCATTCAAATCGATGGGGAAACCTTATCGTCGCCCACGGCATGTGCCGATCTTTTACAAAAAGCACTTACCAAACCCGCAAATTAACAAAGAGGAATACAATGGACAAAATATATCTCGATCACGTGAGTTTCGTTTACAGCGCCGGCACGCCTTATGAGCAGGTCGCGCTCGATGACGTTTCTGTGGGCATTCGCGAGGGATGCATCACGGGCATCATCGGTCACACGGGCTCAGGAAAATCCACCATGATGCAAATGCTCAACGGGCTTATCAAGCCCCGGTCGGGCAGGGTGCTTCTGGACGGATACGATATCAACAGTACCGTCGATGACGTGTATGATGCGTGGAGCGAAAGAGTAGAATACGCCTCTCTCTCTCCTCGCACACGAAAAAAAGCGATGCAAACCGAAATTCGCGTAAGAAAGTCAAAGCTTTGCTTCCGCGTCGGTCTTGTTATGCAATATCCCGAATATCAGCTATTTGAAGAGACTGTTTATGCCGATATCGCCTTTGGCCCGCGCAATATGGGACTTGAGGAAGAGGAAATTCGTGCAAGAGTGCTCGAAGCCGCCGCATTTTGTGACATCGGCAAGGAACTTTTGGATAAGTCGCCCTTTGATCTTTCGGGCGGACAAAAGCGCCGTGTAGCCCTTGCAGGCGTTATTGCCATGCGCCCCGAGGTGCTGGTGCTCGACGAGCCCGCCGCAGGACTCGATCCCCTCGGTCGCACCTATATTTTCGAGGGTATTCGCAGCTATCAAAGAAAGACCGGCTCTACCGTTCTCATTGTCAGCCACAGCATGGAGGATATGGCACGTTACTCCGATGATGTTATCGTTTTAGCAGGCGCAAAGATCCTTCGTCAGGGCACACGTGAGGAAGTTTTTGCCCACGTTGAAGAGCTTGCCGAAACAGGCCTTGACGTGCCGCAGATCACACACCTGATGCGCCTTTTGCGTGAACGCGGTATCGATGCACCCAAAAACATTTATACCGTTGCCGAGGCCACTGCAGCTCTCAAGGAGCTCTTTTTGAGAGGGGGTGAAGGTCGGTGAAAAGCATTTCTTTCGGACAGTATTATCCTGCCGATTCCATCATTCACAAAATGGATCCCCGCTTTAAGATCCTCATTGCCGTCACCTTTATCGTAGGCACGTTTTTGTGCAAGAGTGCGGTTTCCTTTGCGGCACTTTTGTGCATTGGCATCTCGCTCGTATTCATCAGCAAAATCCCGCTCAAAACGATGATACGCTCTATCAAACCTCTGCTGTTCATCATCGCTTTTACAGCAATCATTAATATTTTCTTTGGCACAGGTGAGGACCTGTTGCTTGAGGTGTGGGGAATCCGCATTTACGCCGAGGGACTTTGGCGCGCACTGTTTATGTTCTTGCGCATCTTTGTGCTCATTACGGCAACCAGCATCTTTTTGACCTACACCACCACACCCATGGATCTGACCGACGCACTCGAATCGCTTTTGTCGCCGCTTAAGGTCTTTCACGTTCCGGTGCACGTGTTCGCCATGATGATGTCTATCACCCTGCGCTTTATTCCTACCTTAACCGAGGAAACAGAGAAGATCATGAACGCGCAAAAGGCACGCGGAGCCGATTTTATGAACGGCTCGCTCATCAAGCGCGTCAAGGCACTCATTCCCATTCTCATTCCGCTTTTCTCATCGGCAATCAATCGCGCAACGCAGCTTGCCGATGCAATGGAGTGCCGTTGCTATCACGGAGGAGAGGGCAGAACTCGCCTCAATGTGATGAAGTGGCATGCTTCCGACGTCATTTATACTCTTATTGGTGTCGCTGTTTGCGTGGGACTTGCTTTCCTCAATCAAATTCAATTAGGATACGTTATGAACTGATATGAAGCTTTTTATCAAAGTCCGATATCTCGGCACAAATTATTGCGGCTATCAGGTGCAACCGAACGCACCGAGCATTCAAGGGGAATTGAATAAAGCCGCGCGCACGCTTTTCGGTTATGACTGTGACATTGTCGGTTGCAGTCGCACCGATAGCGGTGTGCATGCCAACGAATTTTGTGCAACGGTTGCGCAAAAGGGGTGCGAAGACCTGATCACGTCCTTGCCGCCCGAGCGTGTGCCGCTTGCTTTCTCGGCGCATCTGCCCCCCGATATCAGCGTTTTTGACGCCAAATGGGTAGCATCCGAATTTCATCCCCGCTACGACGTGATCGAAAAGGAATATGTCTACCGCATCTATAATGCTCCTGTGCGTGATCCCTTCTGGGAGGGCAGGGCATATCACTTGCCGCGCGTTTTAGACGATGCCGCGCTACAAAAAATGAACCGCGCCGCGGCACATCTTGTCGGGAAGCATGATTTTGCCGCCTATATGGCGCAGGGCTCAACGGTTGCAACGACCGTGCGTACCGTTACCGCCGCCTCGGTTGAGCGCGACGGTGACCTTATCGTATTCCGCGTCAGTGCCGACGGTTTTCTTTACAATATGGTTCGCATTCTGACGGGAACACTCATTGACGTGGGGCTTGGCAAGATCGACCCCGAAGAGATCCCCGAAATTACCGCATCCTGCGACCGTAGCCGTGCCGGCATGACCGTGCCTGCTTGCGGACTTTATCTCAACCGCGTTACGTATTAATGTATCAAACAGAAAGGAGGAGCACCTTGAAAATTTCCCCAAGAGCACCCAAGACTGCAAAAGCAGTCGCTTCACCTGCCGCCGCTGTTGGCAAAGCAAGAAATGAATACTACGAAAACGTTTCGGCGGGCTTGGGAATTTTGCAGGTCATCCTTTATCTTTCGCTTTTTGCATTCGTGGTGCTTTCATTTCTCACCAACACCAATCTCATTACTTATCAAAACTTTTATCACTTTTTTCAAGACCTGAACGCCTCTGCCGAGCGCGTAGATATCTTTTCGCACGATTCTGTCTCCTATGCAACAGATGAAGAGCAAAGCTTTGCGATTTACCGCAAGGGCTTGGCGGTTGCAGGGAATACGAACGTTACAATCTTCTCGGCAACGGGACGTCAGCTCGTCAGTCACGGCATTCAATACAATGATCCCGTAGCCGTTGGCTCGGGCAAGTATCTTTTGGTTTACGAGCGCGGCGGCAAACAGTATTCGCTCTACAATGCAAATACGCAAATGCACGCGGGGGAGACCGAATACCCCATTTCGGGTGCGGCAGTTTCCGATTCGGGAATGTACGCGCTGATCTCCTCGGCGAGCGATGCCAATTCCGCGGTTTACCTCTACAACAACCGTTTCGCACTCATCAACATCTACAAAAAAGGCGGGAACGTGCTTGATGTCGCAATTTCGCACGATGGGCATCGCATCGCTGTTTTAACGGTTACGCCAAATGCAGGTGGAGTTTCCACGTCTGTGATGCTTGCTGAGCCGGGCAAGGGAAGTGCGATCGCCGAACGGGTGATCTCCTCTTCCATCGGTCTTAGGTGTCACTTTACCGACGATGGCAAGCTTGCCACCCTTTGCACTGCGGGCGTGGCCTACCTTTCGGATAACGGGGATTTAGAGTTCTTTCATGATTTTGAAGGAAAGCTCCTTGCCACTGCCGACGTATCGCAGGACGGCATTGCCGTCTGCTTGAAAAAAACCGAAATTTCCGAAAAAAATATCATAATTATATTTGACAAAAGCGGAAAAATAGTGTATAATGATGTTGTTCCAAAAAGTATCAACTCTCTCGCTTACCGTGAAGGAGTATTGTTCTGGATGGATTTTGACGGCGTGAGCCGCCTTGACATCTCGAGTGAACAAATTGATTTTGAGGAATACGCAACGGACGGTAAAAAGTTGCTCGCCTTGAATGGCAAAGAAATTTTGCTTTGCTCACCCCAAAAGGCGGTTTACATAACCTTCCGCACATAAAAATATTCAAAAAAGGAGAATTTAACTATGTCTTCGTCCACCCCTACATTTTTGCCTATTATTGTTGACGTTTTATTCGTTCTCGTCGCGGCTATTTTTATTGCAGTTGGCGTTAAGAGAGGTTTTATTAAGAGCTTGATTCAATCTGCAAAGTTTTTGCTTGCACTCGCTGTAACCTACTTTGTCGGTCCTATCGTAAGCCAATTTGTTAACAACCGTTTCGTTGCCCCCTGGATCAACAATGCGGGTGTAAGTGCAGCGGAAAAAATTCTTCCCGAAGGTCTCCGTCCTGCTGCTGACGGTGTTCTTCCTTACACACAAGCACTTGCTAACATTATCTCAAACATTATTGCTTACGTAATTACTTTTGTTCTTTCCCTCGTTCTTCTCACCATCGTTGCATGGCTCTTGACAAAGATCACCGAAAAGATCGCACTCCTTGGCACTGCCAACCGCATTCTTGGCGGTCTGTTTGGTGCAGCAATGGGCCTTATCGTTCTCTTCATCATCGCATCTATCATCAAGTTCCTTGATGCAAAGGACGCTATCTATTCTCAAACGGTTATCGTTGAATTCTTGGGCAATATCTTCTCTTAATTGAGATCTGCCTATACCGAATAATTCCCGAAAAAGGCCTGCCGTTTGTTCGGTGGGCTTTTTCAAAAAATCCCAAAGAAAGGACCCAGTTACTAAAATGGTAATGTGTTCACAGTGCCATAAGCGTATGGCAGTTATTTTTGTGACCAAGATGGAAAACGGCGAAAAGAGCACAAAAGGGCTCTGCCTCAAATGTGCCAAAGAGATGGGCGTGCCCGTTGACAACCTTGTTGGCAACGTAATGGGGCAGTTTGGCATTTCTCCCGAACAGCTTGAGGGCGCCGAGGACGATATCAACGCAATGCTCGCAAACACCGAAACACCCTCCGATGCGGACGACAACGAGGACGGTGGCGCACCCGCGATCGATCTTCCCAAGCTTTTCCGCGATGCGGGACTCTTTGCCCAAAAAGCCGACGGCAATCTGCCCGATGCGCCCAAGTCCAATGCAAATGATAAAAAATCCGATAAAAAGAAGGCAAAGGAAGAAAAAAAGCTCAAGTTTTTGCCCACATACAGCCGCAATCTCACACAGTATGCGCGCGAAGGCAAGCTTGACCAAATCATCGGCCGTGACCGCGAGCTTTCCCGTGTGATCCAAATTCTGTGCCGCCGACAAAAGAACAATCCCTGCCTGATTGGTGAGCCCGGTGTCGGTAAAACTGCCATAGCCGAGGCACTTGCCATTCGCATTGCCTCCGGCAACGTTCCTTATAAGCTTCAAGGCAAGGAGATTTACCTTTTGGATATGACCGCACTTGTTGCGGGAACTCAATTCCGCGGCCAGTTCGAGTCGCGTATTCTCGGTCTGCTCGGCGAGGTGACCGCAGTTGGCAATGCCATTCTTGTCATCGACGAGGTTCACAACATCGTCGGTGCAGGCGATGCAGAGGGAAGCGTTAACGCCGCAAACATTCTCAAGCCCGCGCTCTCACGCGGTGAGGTACAGATCATCGGAGCTACTACCCTTAATGAATACCGCAAATATATCGAAAAGGATTCCGCTCTGGAGCGTCGCTTCCAACCCGTTACCGTAAACGAGCCCTCGATTGAAGAAACCATGGAGATGCTCGCAGGTATCAAGCATTACTACGAGGAGTTCCACGGTGTTATCGTGCCCGAGGCCGTTTTGCGCCGTGCCGTTATTCTCTCCGAACGCTATATTACCGACCGCTACCTGCCCGATAAGGCGATCGACCTTTTGGACGAAGCCGCATCGGCACTCTCGCTCTCGTCGGCAGTTATCAACGAATCCTACCGCATTCGCGACCGCTTGCTCGATCTCAAGCAAAAGAGAGAAGAGCTCGAAAATGAAATTGCAGGTAATGATGCCGTAGAACAGAGCCGTTATGAGGAGATTGCAAACGTGCGTGCCGAGGAGCTTAAGCTTTCCGAACGCCTTTCCGAAATCGAGCCCGAAACGCAGGCGGTTACCTTGACAGAAGAAGAGATTGCAAACGTGATCGAGCTCTGGACGGGGGTTCCCGCAACCAGCATTACCGAAAACGAGTTCGCGCAAATCGACCGTCTTGAAAGCCGTCTCAAGGAGCACATCGTTGGTCAGGATACAGCAGTTTCCGCCGTTTCCAAGGCGATCAAGCGTCACCGCGCAGGTATTGCCTACAAGAGAAAGCCCGTTTCCTTCATTTTTGCAGGTCCTACCGGAGTTGGTAAGACCGAGCTTGTCAAAACGCTTGCAAACGAGCTTTTCCACTCGCCCGAAACACTTATCCGTCTCGACATGTCCGAGTTTATGGAAAAACACAGCGTTTCCCGCATCATTGGAGCGCCTCCCGGATACGTCGGTTACGATGAGGCAGGGCAGCTGACCGAAAAGATCCGTCGCCGTCCTTACTCCATCGTCCTCTTTGACGAGATCGAAAAGGCACACCCCGACGTGCTCAATATTCTCTTGCAGATCCTTGACGACGGACGCATCACCGATGCACGCGGCAAGACCGTCAACTTTGAAAATACGGTTATCGTAATGACCACCAATGCGGGCTCCGACCGCTCGAGTGCTACTGCCGGCTTTGCTTTGAACGCAGAAACTGCCGCCGAGAGCAAAACACAAAAGGCACTTGAAGGATTTTTGCGCCCCGAGTTTATCAACCGCGTGGACGAGATCATCACCTTCCGTCAGCTTGACGAGCAAGATTTTGTCAGCATCGCACGCATCATGCTCCAAGAGCTTAAGACCTCTCTTGCAGAAAAATCTATTGTACTCTCTTATACCGATGAAGCGTTGGAATTGATCGCAAAAGCATCTTTCTCGCGCAAATTCGGTGCGCGCAATATGCGACGCTATATTCAAAAAGAGGTTGAAGACCGTCTGGCAGAGCAGATCATTGCCGACTACACACACCATTACAGTGTGGCAAAGGTAGCGGTAGAGGACGACCACATCAATGTTCTTTGTATGTAACAAAAGGAGATTTGTATGAACGAAAAAGCTTTCAAATGGTACAAAGCTTCTTCCGAGTCAGTGTGCCAAAGCTTGCAAACCAATGCCGCCTGCGGGCTTTCCCGCAAGGCGGCGCGTTCTCGTTTCAAAAAACAGGGCAGAAACCCCTTGTTTGATGACGTAACGCCGCAAAAGAAAACACCAACGGTGAACTTATTGCTTGATCCCGCACTCCTTTTGATGCTTTTTTCGTCAATACTTGCGATTATTTTTCTGCCGCCTGTCAATGTGATTTCAACTCTTGTTATCTTTGCTTTTCTGGCCGCTGCACTTGTGCGAGTTATCTATCGGTGCCGTGAGCTTTCTCACATCATCAGGCAATATCGCACACCTGCAGTTTGCGTCTTGCGAGACGGAAAAGTATTTTCTGTATCGGCGGCGCGCGTGGTTGTGGGTGACATTTTGCTTTTACATACAGGCGATGTCGTTCCCGGGGATTGCCGGCTTTTATCCGCACAGAATTTGCGTGTTTTGACACTTTTACCGAACGAAAAGGGCAAGCCGATCTATCAGGAACACTCCAAAAACGCAGATGCAATTTATGGGCAAGGAACGCAAGTAGATGCCCCCCTTGCCGAAAATATGCTTTACGGCGGCTCCGAGATCCTTTGCGGAGAGGCAAAAGCCGTTTTGGTTGCCACCGGTATCAATTCCTATCTTGGTGCAATGCGCGCTTTTACGGTTCCTGCTGAGATCCAGGAAAAGAACGGGGAAACGTCCACAGAGCGTCTGATCGGTCCATATTTGCGTCTTTGGGGATTTTTGTCTCTTGTTTTGTTGGCTGTTTTTACATTGATTGGCCTTATCAGCAAGCCAACAGGCGGGGGACTTGCCGAGTATTTCTTCATTCTTTGTATTTTCACATGCATATCCTCGCCCGCGCTGATCTCTCTGTATCTGCATTGGGTATCTGTTCGCGGACGTCTTTTGTGCACGGAAACCGAGCCGAAGAGGAACCGTGCCGTTATCAAAACCGAGGAAGGTGTGCAAAAGCTTGCGGCAATCACCGATCTCTTTGTTATCGGTAAACGCGGTCTTTGTGACGGTGTTACGCACTTTTGGTCTGCGTTTATCGGCTCAAGAGAGATCCGCGCCGATGACGATGACAACGACAGTGCCTTGCAACCCATTTGCGAAGCAATGCTCTTGCGCCACGAGGCGGATCTGCGTGTTCCCGCCTGTGACTGCGCCGCTAATGTTGAAACCGACACTGTACTTCTTTCCGAGCTTGTTTCTCTTTGCGGCTTTGATGCCGCCGCACTTAAGGTGCGACTGCAAAACGTCGAGCGAGACAGTTACCCCAACCGTCCTGCTTGGCAATCGATCATTGCATATACGCAGCAGGGAACGGCACGCTTCCTCTTTGACAGTAGCGGAAGCTTGGTGCGCCAATGCTTACTTTACAGCGAAGATGGACGTATGCGTGCTATCACACCGGAATACCGCTCTACCTTACGCAAGTATTGCGAATATGTGGAGGAAAACGGTTGTCGCACACTTTGCATTGCATACGAGAGCCGCGAGGGAACACTCTCCTTAATTGGTATTCTTGCCTTGCGCGAGGGTGTGAACCTGGCTTTGCCGTCAGTCGTTGAGGAGCTTACACAGTCGAGTGTTGTAACGCGCTTTTTCCTCGCTGACGATGATTATGCACACATTTGTCACCTGCCCGAGCCCTATCTTTATCGAAGCGAGGAATGTCCTCACCTTACTTATGCGCTTTTGCAACGTTATCATACCTTTATCGGATTTTCTAAAGAAGAGATCACCGCTCTCATTCCCGCATATCAAAAGAGCGGACATTCCGTAGCCGTTTTGGGCGGCAACGCCGATGACCGTTGCTTTTTGCGCTCGGGCGTTCTGACGCTCGCCTGTGATACGGTCGCAAACCTCAAGTATTACGCAGAGGATCACATTGAAGAGGTCGTCAACGATGGCGGACGAGAGGGAAGTCGCAACACCTCGCAAACGCTTCGCCGCCACGCGGACGTAATCATCGAGCGTGCCGACAGATTTGCAGGTGGTGTTTATGCCGCATTGCAAACGATTTCGCACAGTCGAGAGGTTGAGGTGCGTACGCAAATGCTTTTGCAATTTTGGCTCCACTCCCAGCTTGCACGTATCATAATGGTATTTTTTGCAGTGTGCACGGGAATTGGATTTTTCTCGGGGCTGCAAATGCTGCTTTCGGGCTTTGCCGTTGAAATCGCCGCACTGTATTTCCTTTGCGACGTTCCGCTTTCACAATCGGCCTTGAGAACCCCACATTTGACAAATCGGGATTTTCTGTTTGGCAAGCTTCTTGCCGAAAAATCGATCATACCTACCTTTGTATCCGTTTTCATTACGGCTCTGACAACAGTGATTCTTGCAATTGGCAAGGTCGTACCGCGTGAGAGCGTAAAAACCTATTTCTTTGTCTCGCTTTTGCTGTTGCAGATCTGCATTTTCTTCCGAATTGTACGTGCTGCCAAAATAGCGCCCGAAAGAAATAAGACCTTGATTCTTTGCGGCATTTTTGTCGGTGTATTTGCAATTCTAACACTTTTGTCTGTTCTGATCGATCCCTTTGGGGCATTTACGGGCATGGGCTCTTGGAATGGAATCCTTGCAATCTTTTTGCCGCTTTGCCCGGGGCTTTACCTCATTTTGGAACTTCTTTTGCCTTTTTTGGATAGGACAGCCAAGTAATTCCTTATTTCTGCATACAATTCACTAGAACACTTTTTTAAGGAGAGAAATTCTAATGAAACGATGCAGCACCAATGATCTGCGCAAGCTGGAGATCATCAATTTATGCGATGGAGCTCGACTCGGCTGCGCCAGTGACTTTGAATTTGACTGTCAGGACGCCAAAATTCTGGCTCTCGTGATAGCGGGGAGCGACGGACTGTTTGGAATGGGCAGAGAAGATGACATTATCATTCCTTGGCACAAGATAGAATGCTTTGGCGAGGATACCATTCTGGTGCGTCTTTCGCCCACAGATCTATCCTGCTGCCTTTGTCCAAGACCCAAAAGAAGGGGAAGTCGCTTCTAAATTGTAAAAAAACTGTAAACAAACAAAAAATTGCTTGCAAAGATATATATTATATGGTATAATATCTTCGCTTGTGCAAAAAGCACGGCTAAAATAATACACACATCGGACGAGCGTTGCAACGGTGCCGCAAAGCGGTTTTGGCAACTGCGTCGCGATGGTGGAAAAAACCGAAGGAGGACATAAAAATGTCTGTTATTTCTATTAAGCAACTGCTTGAAGCAGGTGTTCACTTTGGACACCACACCAGAAGATGGAACCCCAAAATGCAGGAGTACATCTTCACCGAGAGAAATGGTATTTATATCATTGACCTCCAGAAGACCGTAAAGAAGTTTGAAGAAGCTTACAACTTCGTTCGTGAGCTCTCCGAAAACAATGGCACTCTCTTGTTCGTTGGTACCAAGAAGCAAGCTGCTGAGGCAATCAAGGAAGAAGCTACCCGTTGCGGCATGTACTACGTAAACGTTCGTTGGCCCGGCGGTATGATGACCAACTTCAAGACCATCAAGAGATCTATTCACCGTCTGAACGACCTTTACAAGATGCAAGAGGACGGCACCTTTGATCTGCTTCCCAAGAAGGAAGTTGCAAGCATGCAAAAAGAGATCTTTGACCTTGAGAAGAGCTACGGCGGTATCAAGACCATGGATCGTCTCCCCGATGCAGTATTTATCGTTGACCCCAAGAAGGAAAGAAATGCAGTTCTCGAAGCTAAGAAGCTTGGCATTCCGGTTATCGCTATCGTTGACACCAACTGCGATCCCGACGACGCTGACTACGTAATTCCCGGTAACGATGACGCTATCCGCGCTATCAAGCTCATCTCCTCCGCACTCGCTGATGCTATTATCGAAGGCAAGCAAGGCGAAGAGACCGCAACCGAAGAAGCTCCCGCAACTGCAGACGCAGAGTAATTCATTACTATTTTTTGGAGGATAAAAAAATGGCAAATATTACAGCAAAAGACGTAGCAGAGCTCCGTAAGAGAACAGGTATTGGTATGATGGAGTGCAAGAAGGCACTCGTTGAAGCTGACGGCGACCTTGATGCAGCTATTAAGATCCTTCGTGAGAAGGGTGAGCTTAAGGCAGAGTCCAAGATGGCTACCAGAATCGCAGCAGACGGCGTTGTTGCTATCGCTAAAGAAGGCGACGTAACCGCTATGATCGAGGTTAACTCCGAGACCGACTTCGTTGCAAAGAACGAAACCTTCAAAGAGTTTGTAAACGAGCTCCTCGCTCTCATCATCGCTCAAAAGCCCGCTGATATCGACGCTCTCATGGCTTGCCAATATGACGCAGAGATGACTGTTGAAGCTAAGATCAAGGAAATGATCTTCAAGATCGGTGAAAAGCTCACCATCCGCCGCTTCGTAATCGTTGACGGTATCACCAGCACCTATATCCACGGTACCGGCTCTATCGGCGTTATCGCTAAGTTTGAAACCAACGTTGCTGACCACGCTGATTTCGCAGTATTCGCAAAGAATATCGCTCTCCAAATCGGCGCATATCCCACTCCTTACCTCTCTCGTGAGACCGTTCCCGCATCGGTAATCGAGGAAGAGAAGAACATTCTTCTGGCACAGATCGCTAATGATCCTGCAAACGCTAAGAAGCCCGAGCAAATCAAGCTTAAGATGGTTGAAGGCCGTATCTCCAAGTTCTACGACAACAACTGCTTGCTCGATATGACCTACGTTAAGGACGACGAAATGAAGGTTTGCCAATACGTAGCAGCAGCTGCTAAGGAAATGGGCGGCGAGATCAAGGTTGTTGATTTCTACCGTTTTGAAAAGGGTGAAGGCATCCAAAAGAGAGAAGAGAACTTTGCAGACGAAATCGCAAAGATGACCGCAGGCAAGTAATTCTCCCAATAATAAAAAAGAGAGTTCCAATCGGAACTCTCTTTTTTTTATTGTGTATAAAATTATTTAACGGTTGTCGTGCCGTAGTTGGTGAACAGAACGGTAGATGTTACGTCAAAGGTCATACCCGACTCAACCACTTTGCAGGTGTAGACCATTTTTACAAGCTTGCCGCCCTCAAAGGTCAGCGTGCAGGTATCTGCCTTTACTCCAAGCGACGCAATGGTAAATTCTCCGGTAAGAATGTATGTCTTGCTTGCTGCATCATACTTGTAGTCTTCAAATTTTACCATCGGATTTAAGGTATCCAACAAAGAACTGCGGTTGGTCGTGGTGTCAACCAAAGAAAGTTTTTGAGTTTGCGTTTCACCGGCAACGGTAACGGTTACTTTACCCTTGGTTTCTTCAAACTCACAAAGAGTAACGGTTTCTATTTCCATTCCGGTTCTTTTAATAACAGAGGTTTCTGTGTAGGTGAAATTTTTGCCGAAATTTTCCGTTGCGATGGCTTTCTTCCATTCTTCCTTTGTCATGCCGGTAAAGGGAACGGTCTCGGTTCTTGTTGCTTTGCAAATGTCACAGGTAAAGGTTTTTGTACCGTCTGCCTCTTGGGTAGCGGCTTTGGTAATAGCACCGTCATTCCAAACGTGAAGTGCCTTATCAAAAATCTCTGTGCAGGATTCATCGGTGCATTTGTGCCAGTGCTCGGTAGCATCCGTTGTCCAAGCATCTGCGGGAGTGCATTTGTGTCCGCAAGCCGAAAGAGTTGCTGCAGTCAAGAGCATTGCAACAAGCAAAATAACAGATGTAACTTTTCTCATGGTCTTTCTCCTTTGTTTTATGTATTATTTGATTTTTGTGGTATCGTAATCAGAGACGGTAATGGTAGAGGAAACGTAATAGGTTTGGCCTTCTTCGCTAAACTTGCAGGTAAAGGTGATTTCCGATAGCTTACCGTTTTTGAATTTGATAGTAGCCGTATCTGCGGGAACCTCATAAGAAGGAAGGGTAAATACGCCCTTTAGCTTGTAGGATTTTGTTCTTGCATCGTAATAGTAGTCTTCGTAATCTGCCATCAAAACGCAGTAAGCCCAAACTGTATCACGGTACTCGACAACACTTTCCGCGGGAATCATTCCGCTCGCTTCCTTTTGACCGGGTTTTGTTTGGGTAACTCTTGCCTTACCGCCGTTTTCAAACTCATAAACCGTGGTGGTAATGGCTTCGGCGCCGCTGATCTTAACAGAGGTTTTTTCGGTAAAGGTAAAGTTTACAAACAGGTCGCGAGCGAGTGCCTCATACCATTCTTCTTCGGTCAAGCCGGTAAAGTTGACGGTTTGTGTCTTTTTGTACTGGCATTCGGTGCAGGTAAAGGTTTTTGTGCCTGCTGCTTCTTGCGTTGCGCGCTTGGTGATCTCTCCTTTATCCCACGTGTGATCTGCAAGATCGGTCTTTTTGGTACAGTCGGGATCGGTGCAAGGGTGCCAGTGAGAGGCCGCGTCATTTCTCCAACCCTCGGCAAGGGTACATTCGTGACCGCAAGCAGAAAGCATTACCAAGGACAAAATAGTGCCGATCAAAAGTAAAACAGATACTACCTTTTTCATAATCTTCTCTCCTTTTCGTTATACAGTCCTTCACTATAATAAACGGGAAATAAGATGCGGATATTACTCAACTATCAAAAAAAATAAAAATTTATTCGTTTTCTTCCGCTGTTTCTTCTTCCTCGGTATTGCCCCCAATGTAGGGCGCGATCATGTATTTGTCAATGACGGGATATGCCGCATACGCCGCGGTGAAGGTGACGGCTGCCATATACCAAAGGAAGGGCAAAATGATCGGCAGACCGCTCAGTGGCGTGGAGATCAAGAGGAAGAGGAGCATAATATGCAATCCCGTAATGAGTGCAATGCCAAGCACACCCATAATATTGCGCTTGAAGCCGAGCATTGAAAAAATGAGCGCGTTTTTGAAGATCTTATAAATAGAAAGATCAAAGGTAACAAGCATCAAATAGATGTAAAAGCGCATTAAAAAGTAAATGACGATAAGGGCAATGGTTACAAAAAAGCCGAAATCAAGGGTGAAGGAGCCCGTACGTCCCCAGAAATAAACGATGTCAAAACCAAGGGTAAAGATGGCAACGGCATCAATGAGACCGAGGAAAAATCCTTGCTTGAGATTACGTTTAATGGCATAAAAGTAATCTGACCAAATAAACACGGGCTCGCCGCGTACCATATTACGCACGATGTAAGCCGCGCCAACGTTCTGCCAACCAAAGGTGATAACCGTAAAGGCGATGCAAATGCCCATACCGATGTATGTTCCTGTTGTGAATAAGGGAATATTCTGCTGTGCGCCGAACAGGTCGAGCAGCAGCGTGCCGGCAGGTGCTCCGCCAACGGCGCTCGCGCCGAGAAGCTGCGGCAGGAGAACCTCGCCCGCTACGGGTGTCTGTCTCATTGAAACATAAAGATAGAAGCAGATGAGAGCGGGAACGATGAGCGGGAGCATCATCAAATTGAGCGTTACCAGCTTCCAAAAGCGACGGCCAAGCAACTTAAAATAGCGTTTTAGAGTTGGTGTGGTGTCTTCTTCAACCGCGTCAGGTCTGTTGTCACGGTTGTAATCAAAAAAGCCAAACAGCTTGTTTTTCTTCTCGTTAGCCAAAACGAATACTTCCTTTGCTTAATTTTTCTTTATTTTGCGGTTTCGGTTAAGAAATCCTTTAAGAGATGATCCTGCAGAGCTTTGAGAGTGTGGGGTGCCTTTTGACCAACGCTTGCACCGTCAACCTCAACAATTCGCATGCAAAGAGCAGAAGCAGAGGTCAAAATAACCTCATCCGCCGCGCAGAGCTCATCGAGTGTGTAGGGACGCTCGACAACGGGAATTTCAAAATGGCGGCAAGCGTCCATCAAGTGTGCGCGTCCTGTGCCTGCCAAAATAAGCTCGTTGGCAGGGTGGGTGTAGAGCGTTCCGTTTTTGAGGATAGAGACGTTGGAGTGCGCGCATTCGGTTACAATATCACCGCGATGGAGGATACATTCATCTACACCCGCATCCACACACGCCTGCGTAGCCATTACACTGGGCAGAAGATTGAGAGACTTGATATTGCAATGCAGTGCGCGTGTATCCTCGCGTGTGATCACACGCAACTGACGGTATGTATCCTTAATTTTTGCGGGCTTAAGCATGATCCACAAATTGGGAACTGCCGCCTCGGGGAATGCGTGATTGCGATAATCGGTTCCGCGTGAGAATTGAAAATACACCCATTGCTCATCATCATCGAGCTTTTTGACAAGCTCCTCCACAAGCGAACAAAGCTCGTCGGGCGTGATTTGCGGATAGATTTTAAGCAATGCCGCGCTTGCAAAAATGCGTTCTACGTGCTCGCGTAGCTTATAAACCTTATAATTACGGCTAAATGTGACGTCATAGACACCGTCGCCAAAATAGCAGGCGCGGTCGAGCATAGGCACTGTTATTTTGTCGAGCTCGTCAATTTTGCCGTTGTAATAACCAAGCGTTTTCATACCAAAAAGATAGTTCCTTTCTCTCAAGCAGTCGTAGCGGCGAGAATTTGCATCAGGCGCTCTATTACACTGTCATCGTATTGAACGGACGTGTCCCCAAGAGCGGCAGCTGCAACCTCGGTCGCACTTCTCTCACAGTATATGCCATTGGGAGCGCAAGCTTGCACACTACCGTCCGAGTAAGTGCAAACTGCCCAAAAGCGCATTGAAAATTCTTTGTTGTAGGTGTTCTCATCAAGTGCTTGGGTGTCGGCAGAGAGGACACGCCAAGCGGTATTAAAGGAGTTGTCAGTGCCACCGAGTGTCACAGGAGCAGAAACCGAGGTGCCGCCCTCATCGAGAATCGTTGCAAAAAAGGTGAGGGTAGCATTCGACTCTGCAAGCTTTTCAAGAGTGGAAAGCTCTGCCGCGGCATAAAAGCGAAGATGTGTTTCACCCTCGGGAAAGACCAATGCCGCGCCGCGCATTTGTTCAAAGCGCATATAAAGAGCGGTATAGGTTGTGTCCTCTTCGGGCGAGACTATGCCGCCCGAGGGGAAAAGGGTATTGTCCGAGCCGTACCACCCGAGAAAATTTTCCGCTTCGCAAACGGGGAGCGTATAATCCGTTCCCGCGCGGTGGAGAGTTGTGGTGGTATCCTCATTGTTTTCAATAAAGATATTGATTTGCGGACGTTCTACAACGTTGACGTAAAAGACCGCCGAGAGCACCGCAAAGTTTGATTTCTTTGCACTGTCCGTGTGGTCGTAGTCGGCAAGGGTTCGCAGGGTGAGAATATGCGAGGTATTTTCAGGGAAAGAAACGGGAAGGGAAGTATCGAATTTATCCCCCTCGCAAAGGGTTGTCCATTCACCGTCATCCCAACGGTATTCGATAGCGTGCACACCGTAGGAGTGTGTCATAACACCGCGCAGATGGATTTCACTGTCTGCATACACGCGCAAGGTATCGTAAATGGTAGTTCTGTTTGTTTGCAGAATGGGGCTTGCAAAAAATGCTGAGCTTTCATACTTTTTGTCAGCGGTTGCAAGGTAGGAGCAAAATCCGCCTGCGGGATCGGCGCATGGTTTGCTTGGCATTCCCCCATAAACGGGAATGACAAAGCTGCAGGAGCCGTCGAGCACACCCGAGGAAGCAAACGCGCCAAAGAGGGTACGGGATTCGGTCAGGGAGCCCGCAATGTTTTGCATATACTGACCCCAGAAGTTACGGTCGCTTGCGCGACTGTCCACGTTGAACTTTTGGAGATAGATGGTGTTTTGATAGCGGTCAATAAAGCTTGTCTTAATGGTGTATGTACCGCCCCAAAGAGATTTCCAAAGAGTATCCCAAGCAGGGGAGCCCCAAGCATCTGCCATATCCTCAGTTCCGCTTTGTGCGCGCTTCATGGCATTGTAGTAGATAGCAAACAGACCGTTGCCGCTTGCTTTGATGTTAAAGAGGTTGTAATAACCGTTGAGTGCAAGCAGTTCTTCGGTTGTATAACCTTCACTTGGAGCAAGAACCTTGTTGCCGCTCTCCGAGGTTTGCGTGCCGTTTGCGTAATAGTCGGCAAGCAAAGTGCCGCACTCACCGCCAAGAACGGGGGAGGCACCGCTAACGCCTTGCTCTTGGCGTGCTTTTACCGCAAGATAAACTGGGTTGACGTCAAGTTCCGCTCCTACTTCAAGGAAGTATTCGGCAAAGGTTTTGCCGTTTTCAAGCAGCTTATCTTCCATAAAAGTGCCCAAAAGCACGGCTTCAATTTCCTCAATACCCACGTTGTGTGCGGCAGAAAGATCGTAAAACTGAAAAATATCGGTCTCGTTGAGGAAGTTGCGTGGATCCATAAAGTATTCCACCGTTTTTTGGGAAGCTTGATAGTAACCCGCGTCGTAGGTTTCTCTGTTGGTTGGGTGACGGTACATCCAAAACTCCAGATCGTCCGATATCAGATTGAGTTCCTTATCTTTGGTTTCTTGTTCAATGATGTAATCCCAACGGTAAAGGGAATTGCCCTCGGTAATGAGCAGGGGTTCAAAGCTCCAATTCGGGTGGAGCAGATGCAATTCGGTCAGAGGGCGTGCATAATCCTCGGGAAAGCCCGCGGCAAGAAGAGACTGATAATATTCTTCTGCCTCGCCTTCAAAATAGCGTGTGTTACCGCTGACGACCAGCACAACACCGCCGATGAGACCTATAACAAGTGCCACGCAAACAAGTGCCAACACAAGTTTTTTCGACTTTCTTTTCATTATGCACCTCCTAAATGATATAGTTAAATATATTATAACATATAAAATGGCACTTGTGTTGCTTTTTTGCAAAAAAAAGCAAAAAATTAAGGACAGAGCACAAAAAGCTCTGTCCTTTATCTCTAATTCTTCAAAAATACAATTTTCTCATCTGCAACGTCTGCCAACACACGGTCACCTGCCGTAAATTTGCCTTCGAGCAGGTCAGTCGAAAGTTGATCTTCTACAAGTCGCATTACAGTGCGGCGCAAGGGGCGCGCACCCCAGTTTTCGTCAAAACCCTTTTCGGCAAGCAGCTCCGTCACTGCGGGAGAGAAGGAAAGAGAAATGCCAATGCTTCGGGAGCGTTCAGTTACGTCGGCAAGCATCAGCTTGGCAATTGCGGCAATATCCTTGCGTGAAAGACTGTTAAAGATGATCACCTCGTCCACGCGATTGAGAAATTCGGGACGAAAAGTAGAACGCAAAGCGCGCATCATGCGCTCGCGGCGTTCCTTTTCCTCGCTGTCGGAGGCAGATTCGACAAATCCAAGCGTTTTAGCCGCCGAAATTTCACTCGCTCCTACGTTTGATGTGAGAATGATGACCGTATTTTTGAAATCCACCTGCCGCCCCTGCGAGTCGGTCAGCTGTCCGTCCTCAAGCACCTGCAAAAGAATGTTGAACACATCGGGGTGTGCTTTTTCGATCTCGTCAAAAAGAAGGACCGAATAGGGCTTGCGGCGTATTTTTTCGGTAAGCTGCCCACCCTCGTCAAAGCCAACGTAGCCGGGGGGAGAGCCGATGAGCTTGGAAACACTGTGCTTTTCCATATATTCCGACATATCAAGCCGAATCATAGCACTTTCGCTCCCAAACATCACCTCGGCAAGAGCACGCGCAAGCTCGGTCTTACCAATGCCCGTTGGTCCCATAAAAATAAAAGAACCAATGGGACGTTTTGGGTCTTTTAGCCCAATTCGACCGCGCCTGATCGCCTTTGCAACCGCCGCAACGGCATCTGCTTGGCCAATTACACGTGCCCTCAGGCGTTCCTCAAGTTGAAGCAGACGCTCTTCTTCCTCACTCAAGAGATTATGCACGGGAATGCCCGTCCATTGTGTAACGACCTCGGCAATATCTGTTTCTTTCACACACAGTTCAACGCTTTCCTGCGAGGAACGCCAATGCGTTTTTTCTTCCTCGATTTCACGTTTGAGGGCTTGCTCACTGTCACGCAAGGCGGCGGCGCGCTCAAATTCCTGCGCGAGAATTGCCGCTTCCTTTTGTGTACTGATCAATTTCAGCTCCTCTTCCTTTTCCTTGATGCCGTCGGGAGAGGTGTGCGCGCGGATACGCAGACGCGATGCCGCCTCGTCAACAAGGTCAATGGCTTTGTCGGGCAGATAGCGGTCGGGAATATAACGCACCGAAAGCTCCACCGCCGCTCGTAGTGCTTCGTCTGTGATTTTGAGCTTGTGATGTGCCTCGTATTTTTCGCGCAAGCCGACAAGAATAGCTATGGCGTCTTCCTGTGAGGGTTCACCTACCGTCACGGCTTGAAAACGCCGCTCGAGTGCCGCGTCCTTTTCGATGTGCTTGCGATATTCGGCGATGGTAGTAGCACCGATCACCTGCAATTCACCGCGGGCGAGGGCGGGCTTGATGATGTTTGCGGCATCTACCGCACCCTCAGCCGCACCTGCACCGATAATAGTGTGGATCTCATCGATAAAGAGAATGATATTTGGATTTTTGCGTACCTCTTCCATTACGTTCTTAAAACGCTCCTCAAATTCGCCGCGGTATTTCGCACCCGCGATCATTGAGGCGATATCAAGGGTGACGACAGTTTTATCAAGCAGATTTTCGGGAACGTTACCGGCAACGATGCGTGTAGCCAATCCCTCAACAACCGCGGTTTTTCCAACACCCGGCTCGCCAATGAGGCAAGGATTGTTCTTTTGCCGCCTTGATAGGATTTGAATGAGCCGCTCGGTTTCTTTATCTCTGCCAATTACAGGGTCTATCTTTCCGCTTGCCGCAAGCTCGCACAAGTCTCTTGCAAAGCTTTTGAGCGTTTGGGTAGATGTGAGAATACTGTTCTTTTGCCGTTCTGTTCCTTTGCTTTTTGTAGGAACAGTACCTTCCACCGTAGGAGAGGCCCCGATATAGGCGGCAAGATCGTTGGAAAGATCGCTGACGGCGGTGTGAAAGCTCTCCAAAATACGCACAGCTACAGAATCCTGCTCACGAAGAATGGAGAGGAGCAGATGCTCGGTGCCGATGAGCTCCTGGCCGCACCGTTGTGCCTCGGCAAAGGATGCCTGAATAATGCTTTTTGTGCGCGGTGTCATATCGGTAGCGGAGACCTCGCAGGGAACACCCGCACCGGCAAGACGGATAATTGCGTTTTTCACCTTTTCGGCATCCACACCGCGACTTTGCAGATAGTGTGCGGCAACACCGCTTTCCTCACGGCAGAGCCCCAATAAAAGATGCTCCGAGCCAATGTAGGTGTGTCCCATATCCGAGGCACTCCCAAGGGCAAAATTGAGTGCATTCTGTGCTTTTTGCGTAAATCTGTTCTTCATTCGGTATCCTTTCTGTGCTTTTAAGAGGCGTCAAGAATTGTCTTGATGCGTGCCGCACGAAGCTTATCGCGTGCCGCTTCACCCTTGGGCGTGCTCTCCGAGGAAAGCGTCAGAGTTGCAGGCATTGCTTCTACCAAGAGCGTGCCAAGCTGTTCGTAGCCGATGCCTTGCACAAGCCCCTTGGAAATTCCCAAGCGCACCTCACAAAATAGTTTGATAAACTCCTCAGTGCCAATCATATAAGCGTGCTTTAGTATGCCCACACTGCGCGCCACTCTATCCGTGAGTGCTTCAAGTGCATCTTCTTGAATATTCTTTCTTGCTTGCAGTTCGCTCTCGCTGATCTGCTTGACCGCCTCTGTCAGCTTGGAAAGTATTTCATTTTCACTCACACCGAGTGTGATTTGATTGGAGATTTGATACATACACCCCGCACTGCCGCTGCCTTCACCAAAAAGACCGCGCATTGCAAGCCCCAATTTTGCAAGCTGAGTGGCAAGAGAGGCAATATAACCGCCGCGCGAGAGAGCAGGAAGAAACATCATCACCGATGCACGCATTCCCGTACCAAGATTGGTGGGGCAGTGTGTAAGATACCCAAGACTGTCGCTATAAGCAAAATCAAAATCGGCATCCAGCTTTTTCTCAATTGACGAAGCGTTTTTGTAGCATTCTTCAAGGGAGAGCCCCGAAAGAATGGATTGAATACGCAAATGGTCCTCCTCGCAAAGCATCACGGCAATACCGCCCGACTCTTGTAAAAGGAGTGTGTGCGGTGTTTCCATAGTAGCAAACTCGGGGCTGACGTAGTGGCGCTCTACGTAAGAGGTTGCCATCACGGGAGATATATCCGAAAAATTGATGCGTCGAAATCCCGTACTCTCAAGGGGAGCGGAGATTTTTTCAATGATCTCATTTGCACCGTTTGCATCAAGACGTGAGGGGAAGGGATAGCCCTTTATGTTTCTTGCAAGTCGCACGCGCGAGCTGATAACGGTATCGGCAAGAGGGCCCGTTGTATTATACCATGCCATTATGCTTCACACTCCTTTGTTGTAGTTTCTTCCAACTGCTTGATTTCATCACGCAGGGATGCAGCGGCTTCAAAGTTTTCTTTTGCAATCGCCTCTTGCATTTGCCGTTTGAGTAGCTTGAGCTTTTCCGCTTTGGCGCGTCTTGCGCGATGGCGTGCAGGAACCGCACCCGTGTGTGTAGTCGCTCCGTGAACGGTATGGAGGGTTGGTGCGAGCTCCTCTGCAAAAACACGGTAGCAGGTGGGGCAACCAACGCGACCGCTCCCTCGGATGCGTGCAAAGGTAGAAGAACAGTCGGGGCACTTTTTGCCGCCCGCCGCAGGTTGTGCGCTCATTCCAAAAAAGCCGCCAAAGAGGTTTTCGTGCAAATCGCAAAAGGGATCGGCAAAGCTGCCAAGCATCGAGGTAATATCTCCAATATCTCCTTTTTCGTGCAATTTTGCGGCACATTCACCGCAAAGGGAGTAGGATCGCACCTTTCCATTGAGATTTTCGTTGTAAAAGACGGTAGCCGTCCTTTTTTTGCATTTTTCGCAAAGCAATTTCATCAGTCCTTTCTTTTTGGGCAGTACAAAGAGCCCTTTTTGTATTATTATAGAACTTTTCTCGCGCAAAATTTGTCAAAATAGGAAAGGGAAGCAAAATATATTTCCAATTTGCAAAAAACTTGACATTTTTGCTTTTTCGTGGTATACTATTATGGTATGTCACAAAAAATCGCCTGCGAGGGCAGAAAGGAGACGCAAAATGGCACAAGAGAACAAAAAAAGCGGTCAGTATCCGCATCTTGAGAGCATCAACAATCCCGATGACCTCAAAAATATGCCCGCCGAAGAGTTAGCCGCTTTGGCTGATGAAATCCGCGCATGTATCATCGAGCGCGTTGGGGAGAACGGCGGACACCTCGCATCCAACCTTGGAGCGGTCGAAATGACACTTGCCATTCATCGCGTCTTTTCTTCGCCTCAGGATCATATTATTTTCGACGTCGGCCACCAAAGCTACACGCATAAGCTTATCACGGGTCGCCGCGAAGAATTTGACACACTGCGCCACGGTGGCGGCATCAGCGGTTTTCCCAAGCGCAGTGAGAGCGAGCACGATGCCTTTGGAACAGGACATAGCTCCACATCTCTTTCTGCCGCTCTCGGCTTTGCCGAGGCAGATCGCCTGGGCGGCTCGGATGCTTATACTGTTTGTGTGTTCGGCGATGGTGCTTTTACGGGCGGTATGATCCACGAGGCACTCAACAACTCCCGCAAGGATCTGCGTCTTGTGATTATCTTGAATGAAAACGAGATGTCTATCTCCAAAAACATCGGGCGTTTGGCTCGATCGCTTTCCAAGCTGCGTTCCGCAAAGGGATATTTCAAAACCAAGCGTGCAACGGCTAACTTCCTGCAAAAAATTCCGCTCATCGGCAAACCCATCTTCCGTGGTTTGCTTCGCGCAAAGATCGCCCTGAAGGATATGCTTTACGGAAGTAACTCCTTTGAAAATCTCGGGCTTTATTACCTCGGTCCCGTTGACGGCAACGACGAGCATACAGTAGAGCAGCTGCTAGAAGAAGCCAAAGCCAGCGGACAAAGCTGCCTTATTCACTTGCGTACAAAAAAAGGGAAGGGCTACGCCCCTGCCGAGGAGCACCCCGACCGTTACCACGCCCTGCCGCCTATGGGAGTCACGCATCCCGAAGGTCGCAATTTTTCCGAAGAAATGGGCACATACTTGACCGAGCTTGCAGAGAAGGACTCGCGCATTTGCGCCATTACCGCCGCAATGACCTCGGGAACGGGTCTTGCCTCCTTCCAATCTGCACACTCCGACCGCTTTTTTGACGTTGGCATTGCCGAGCCCCACGCAGTTACCTTTGCCGCCGGACTTGCCGCAAACGGCTACCTTCCCATTGTGGCTATCTATTCCAGCTTTTTGCAACGCGCTTACGATAACATTATTCACGACGTGGCTCTGCAAAATTTGCCCGTCGTATTCTGCATCGACCGTGCAGGTCTCAACTCGGCCGACGGTCCCACGCACCACGGCATTTTCGACGTAGCATTCCTCTCGCAAATCCCCAATATCAGCATCTATACACCGATTACCAATGATGCACTCAAATCCGTTATGGATGAAGCCATCGCTTCGGGTGCACCTGCAGCCATTCGTTATCCTAACGGATATGAGAATGAAATCATCAAAGAGACCTTCTATTCTTCCAACGTCACCGTTTTTGGGCGCGTGCGTGCCGACTATACAATGGACAATGCAAAAAATCTTGATGCCGTCATCATCACCCACGGCCGCATCACCGTTGAAGCCATCAAGGCAAAAGAGGCATTGAAGGAGCAGGGCAAGCACGTTGGTATTGTGCTTTTGGAGCAGATCAAGCCCTACGAAACAATCGCTGCTGAGGTTGCAAAGCTTTTGCCGGATAGTCCTTGCCGCGTTCTGTTCCTTGAGGAAGAGATCCGCACGGGCGGTATGGGTATGAATCTTTCCGCGGCTCTTGCTAACGATGCCGTAATGCAGAATAAGAGCGTTACCGTCAAAGCTTTGGGCGATCATTTTGCCATTCAAACAGAGAACGAGCCCATTTGGAAGAGCTTTGCACTCGACTGCGATAGCATTATGCAAGATATTTTGCACTGATTGCATCATATAGGGCAAAAAAATTACAAAAAATCAAAAATTTATAATTGACAATCCCGTGATTATGTGATATAATTTAAGCAGAGATAAAAAAGTAATCATTGAAGGGAGAAAAAATTATGAAATTGCATTTTTTAGACGAGTATATTCCCGGAACAAAGCTTAAGAAAGCCGAAATGGAAAACCTGACCGGTATGGCATTCCTCAAAAAAGTATTTTTTGTAAGTGAAGGCGTTATGCTGACACAGATCCGCGATATTTCCGGCATTGACAGCTCCACGCTGCAAAACTGGACCAAGCGCGGTTGGGTAGCCAACGCAAAACTGAAAAAGTACAATATGGATCAGGTAGCGCACATTCTCATTATCAACATGCTGCGTTCCTGCATGCAGCTCGAGCACATTGCTTTTCTCGTGCAGTATATCAACGGTGATGTAGAGGATACGAGCGACGATATCATTACAGACTCCCGTCTGTACGATTATATCTGCAGCATTCTCGAGCACATTATCAGAACCGGCGATTGCTCTCTGGAAGAGATTGCCGATTGCGTTGCAAAAATTACCGAGGACTATGTTGAGCCCTTTGAAGGTGCTCGCGAACGCCTCAACCGTGCCCTTGAGATTATTGTGGTAACTTACTATTCCGCACTGCTCAAGCGCCGTGCAACCCAGCTCCTCGAAAATCTTGGAGCATAATAACAAATAAAAGCAGACCTTCTCGGTCTGCTTTTTGTTTTACAAAAAAATCCCTTCCCGGAAATCGGGAAGGGATTTTGTAATAAAAATTATTTCTTGAGGTTTGCTTCAAGAGCAGCAAGCTCTTCGTAGAGTTCTGCGGGAACGCGATCGCCAACTTGCTTGTAGAACGCCTTGATGTTCTCAACGTCCTCGAGCCAGCTCTCAGCGTCAACGGTGAGCAGCTCACGAATGGTGTCGATGGTAACGTCTTCGAGACCTTCAATGTTGATGTCCTCTGCCTTGGGAACAAAGCCGATAGGAGTTTCAACTGCATCAACCTTACCGTCGCAACGGTCAAGGATCCAAAGAAGAACTCTCATGTTGTCACCAAAGCCGGGCCAAATGAAGTGACCTTCAGCGTCGGTACGGAACCAGTTAACGTGGAAGATCTTGGGAGCGTTGGGGATCTTTTTGCCCATGTTGAGCCAGTGTTGGAAATAGTCACCCATATCGTAACCAACGAAGGGACGCATTGCCATGGGATCGCGACGAACTACGCCGACAGCACCTGCTGCAGCTGCAGTGGTCTCCGACGCCATGATGGAACCAACGAAGGTACCGTTTTGCCAGTTGCGAGACTCGTAAACCAGGGGCGCGGTCTTAGCACGGCGGCCACCGAAGATGATAGCGGAGAGCGGAACGCCCTTCAAGCTATTGAACTCGGAGGAGATGCAAGGGCAGTTGGTAGCCATTGCGGTAAAGCGGCTGTTGGGGTGAGCACCGGAGGTGTTAACCTTGTCTGCCTTGTCGTACTTTGTGTAATCCCACTTCTCACCCTTCCAGTTAAGAGCATTCTTGGGAGGATTGTTGTCAAGACCTTCCCACCAAACGGTGTTGTCATCAAGATTGTGGCAAACGTTGGTAAAGATGCAGTTCTTCTTGGTGGTCATGAGCGCGTTGTAGTTGGAGTGCTCGTTGGTACCGGGAGCAACACCGAAGAAGCCGTTTTCAGGGTTGACAGCATAGAGTCTGCCGTCCTCGCCTACGCGGATCCAAGCGATGTCATCGCCAACGGTCCAAACCTTGTAGCCGGCCTTCTTGTAGATTTCCGGAGGGATGAGCATTGCAAGGTTGGTCTTGCCGCAAGCAGAGGGGAATGCAGCAGAAATATACTTGATTTCGCCTTGGGGATTTTCAAGACCGAGGATGAGCATGTGCTCAGCCATCCAGCCCTCTTTACGGCCAAGGTAAGATGCGATACGGAGTGCGAAGCACTTTTTGCCAAGCAGAACGTTTCCGCCGTAGCCGGAGTTAACAGACCAAATGGTGTTATCCTCGGGGAAGTGGCAAATGAATCTCTTTTCTTCATCGGAGTCAGCAACAGCGTGCAGACCCTTGATGAACTCGGGAGAATCGCCAAGAGCTTCGATTACGTTCTTGCCAACACGGGTCATGATGATCATGTTGAGAACAACGTAAATAGAGTCGGTCAATTCAATACCGATTTTTGCAAAGTCGGAACCAACAACGCCCATGGAGTAGGGGATAACGTACATGGTCTTGCCGTTGTAGGAATTCTTATAAAGCTTGGAGAGCTTTTCGTAGCATTCCTGGGGGTCCATCCAGTTGTTGATGTTACCTGCATCCTCTTTCTTGGAGGTGCAAATAAAGGTTCTGTTCTCAACACGGGCAACGTCGTTGATAGCGGTGCGGTGCAGATAGCAGTTGGGGTAAATCTCTTGGTTCAGGGGTTCAAGCTCACCGGTTCTGCAAGCTTCTGCGCGAAGAGCTTCGGTTTGCTCTTCGCTTCCGTCGATCCAAACGATTTCCTTGGGGCCAACCATTTCGGCCATGGAATTGATCCAATCAAGAACATACTTGTTGTTGGTCATTTTCTTACTCCTTTTTTATGTAAATTTTATAAAAAACAAAGTGTATGGGAAATAAGCCACCTTATCACCCATTATATATTATACACACTCGAATTGTGCATTTCAAGAGATTTTTCAAAAGGTTACGATTTGTTCATAAT
Source organism: Eubacteriales bacterium (assembly GCA_045656885.1). Taxonomy (GTDB): domain Bacteria; phylum Bacillota; class Clostridia; order Oscillospirales; family CAG-272; genus UMGS1865. The sequence goes on along the minus strand of JAZORZ010000012.1, from coordinate 12,913 downwards.
TTAACAAGCCCACGTCTGGAAAATACCGAACGCATCGAAAACCCTCTTGACAAACACTTAAAAATGCCGTATAATGTTATATATAATAAAATGATGAAAAGGAGACACCGAATGGGAGCAAATCTTGGTTTTTTTGCAGAGGATCGCGAACGCGACTTTCCCGAATTGAATAAATGTCCCGACTGTGAAACCTTCTTTGCTGACGAGTGCTGTCCGCTTTGCGGAAAAGAGTGTCCCGAAGAATTCCGCGCAGGCAACCGCAAGCCGATTAAGCAAAAGAAACACCGCCGTTCCTCGGGCAATGGCCGCGTACAATTTGTGCCGTGGTATTATAGCGCGTGGTTTATGGTGCTCATGCTGATCCTTTTCCCAATCGTTGGTCTTATTCTGATGTGGAACAGCCATTGGAAAACGCATTGGAAGGCAATCGTTACCGGAGTGTTGGTGTTCTTCTATATTTTTGGCGGTGTCATTGGCGGCTTTTTGACGAATCTTTTTTATGATTTCAACGATTTCGAGCCGCCGATCAATCTCGAGCTTTCCGAGAATGACTACCGCGCGGCATGCACCGAACCCAACATTGAATCTCTTTACCGTAACTGCAATGCAAATAAAGGCAATTACGTTCGCATAGAATTGACGGTTGGAGAGCTGGCGGACACATATTATTATAGCGATGAAGATACTTATGGGGAAGCCAATGTTTACCTTTGTTATGTGCAAAATGGTGATATAAAATTGGAATTCTTTGTGGCTGATTACCGTCAAGAAAATCTTGCACGTCTTGCTGTGGGGGATAAAATTATCGTTTATGGTGAGGTTGCAGGTGAAATAGCGAGTGGAAACATTTCAAGCCGCCCTGCCATTTACGCTCGTTTTATCGATTTACAATAATTGGAGAAACAATATGCCAAGATTTTTCATTCGCGCCAACCAAATTGAGGATGGCATTGTAACGCTTTTGGGCGACGATGCCCACCATATCTCTCGCTCGCTCCGCATGGCGGCAGGGGAGTGCATCACCGTTTGTGATATGCAAAAAAATGAATATGAATGTGAGCTGACCGACTTTTTGCCCGATCGCGTGCTTGCCAAAATTCTCGAAACGCGCAAAAGCGACACCGAGCCGCCTTACTATGCCCACGTTTTTCAAGCACTCCCAAAGGGAGATAAGCTCGATAGCGTCATTCAAAAGGCAGTTGAATGCGGTGCATCTGAAATCACCACCTTTGAGAGCGAGCGTTGCATCGTTCGTGCCAAGGGCGAGAATGAAGCCAAAAAGGTCGAACGCCGTCAGCGCATTGCACTTGAAGCCGCAAAGCAGAGCGGACGTGGCATTGTTCCTGCGGTCAACCCAACGGTATCATTTGCCGAAATGTGCCGCCGTGCGGCAGATGCCGACATTGCACTGTTCTGCTATGAGGGAGACGGCACCGAGCCGCTGCCCTCAGCACTGAAAAAGGCGGTTGCAAAGCTAGATAAAGAAAACCCGACCATCGCGCTCATCATTGGTAGTGAGGGTGGCTTCTCACTTGCCGAGGCAGAGACGATTTGCAAGATGGGCATTCTGCCCGTGGGACTTGGCAAGCGCATTCTGCGCACCGAAACTGCCTCCGGTTTTGCCTTGGCTTGCCTCGTTTACGCTCTTGAAATGGCCTAAAATATGGAAAAAACGCACAAAAAGTGGTGGATTTAACCAAAATCCACCCTCTTTTTATGCCTTCTTTTTTACTCGATAGGCACTCTGCCCAAAAAAAATAAAAATTTTTATAAGAAATATTCAAAAACCTATTGAAAAATGCCAAAAAATAGTGTAGAATATAGGTAGTTTTGTACGAAGTCTATTCTCAAATACACAAGAGGAGATTGAATTTTATGTCCAATAGGTTGTTTCAAGGTGTTATTCACCAAATGAAAGATGCGATCGATCGCGTAATCGGCGTTGTTGATGAAAACGGCGTTATAATTTCTTGCTCTGAGCTCGTTAAAATCGGTGAGATCCGCCAAGGTGTACGCGATGAGCTCAGCTATGCAAACGATGTTATCACCAGCGGTGGCTACACCTACCGCCCGATGACCAACGGTCCCAAGACCGATTATATCGTATTTGTTGAAGGCGAAGATAAAATGGCAGAGAAGATGTCCAAACTTTTGGCTATCTCTCTTGGCAACATCAAAAATCTCTACGATGAAAAGTACGATAAGGGCTCTTTCATTAAGAATATCATTCTTGATAACATTCTTCCCAGCGATATCTACATCAAGTCCAAGGAACTGCATTTTAACACCAACGAGCTGCGCGTTATCTTCCTGATCAAGTTCTTGGGCAAGACCGATATGCTCCCGTTTGAAATGCTGCAAAATATGTTCCCCGAAAAGGCGAAGGATTACGTCATCAGCGTTGGCGAGCACGATATCGTGCTGGTTAAGGACGTTAAGCCCGGCACCGAGAATAAGGAATTTGAAAAGATTGCAACCAATATTGCCGATACACTGTCTGCCGAGTTCTACACGCAGGTAGCGATCGGTATCTCCACCGTTGTTGAGAACATCAAGGACCTTGCCCGTGCATATAAGGAAGCACAGGTTGCCCTTGAGGTCGGCAAGGTATTTGAGAACGAAAAGAACATCATCAGCTACGAAAATCTCGGCATTGGCCGCTTGATCTATCAGCTGCCTACCACACTTTGCGAAATGTTCCTGCAAGAGGTATTCAAACGCGGCAGTCTGGAGTCCTTGGATCGCGAAACGCTGCAGACCATTCAGGCATTCTTTGAGAACAACCTCAATGTTTCCGAAACATCGCGTAAGCTCTTCGTACACCGTAACACGCTGGTTTACCGTCTTGACAAGATCCGCAAGATGACAGGTCTTGACCTGCGCGAGTTCGAGCATGCTATCACATTTAAGGTAGCACTCATGGTTAAAAAGTATCTCAATTCCAAGCCCATCAAGTTCTGATATATCACCTCATATTACGGCGAGTAGGAAAAAGCGAAATGTTGGAATTGTCCGGCATTTCGCTTCCATACTGTATAATGTGCGCATAAGTGCACAAAAACATCCATAAAATACGGTATTGATAAGAACCTACAAGTTATATCTGATTTATTTTGAAGGGAAATGAGAATGGATTATAACAACTACAACGATCATTCCTTTATGGAATATCCCCCAAAAAAACGACCTCCCAAACGCGAGTGGCGCTGTCCCGTAGCGGTTTTGCTGGTACTGCTGTGCATTGCGTGTGTGGCAACGATGATGGTTACCTTTACCTTGACCTCTCAATGGGTAAGAGCGCAGGATTCCGTTGTTATTGCCAAGCAGCAGCAAACCATTGATTTTTTGCAGGATACACTCAATGCTGACGATTCCTTTGGCAAGCTGCAAATTCTTGCAACGCTCCTGGAGCAATTTTCCTATTATTCGGGCGAATTTGACCAAGAGCAAATGCTCGATAATGTTTTGCGTGCATACACCGAGGCAACGGGCGACAACTATGCCGCTTATTACACCGAGGAAGAATATGCCGCACTCAGTAGCGACAATGCAGGTGCCGGCGTTGGTATCGGCGTCAGCGTCGTGCAAGAGCCGCTGATCGTTGAGGGGCAAGAATATTTAACCTTTAATATCATTACGATCTTCAAAGATGCACCTGCAGGAAATAGCAATTTGCATGTTGGAGACCGCATTTATGGCATTGAAATCGACGGCGAATACAAAAGTGTTGCACAGCTTGGTGGCTATACACCCGCACTCAATGCGATTCGCGGAGAGATCGGGAGTACCGTAAAATTGCTTGCATTCCGTCCCGATAAGAACGGTGGATATGAGATCATCGAAGCCGCAATCGTTCGCAACACTTATACCAAAGAGTCTGTTTCTTACCGCGTATCCGAAACCGATGCAAAGGTTGGCATCGTACACTTGGCAGAGTTCGATCTGCAAGCTCCCGTACAGTTTAAGGCGGCCGTTAAGGCATTGCAAGAAAAGGGCGTTGAACGCTTTATTTTTGATGTGCGTAACAATCCCGGCGGAGATTTGCAATCCATCAGAGCGATTCTTTCTTATCTTTTGAAGGACGGCGACCTGATCCTGACTGCAATCGACAATAAGGGCAATTACGTTTCTCCCGTGTATGCGGGTGCGGCAAATTATGCAGGCGACTATGCTTCTTGCAGCGTGAAAGCCGAAGAAGTTGGCATGTTTTCTGACCTAAAAATGGTTGTTCTTTGCAATGGCAACACCGCAAGTGCCGCCGAGGTATTTACAGCAAGCTTGCGCGACCACAAAAACGTTACCATTATTGGCGAAACCACCTTTGGTAAGGGTATTATGCAACGTTATTACAGCTTGTATGACCTCAGTGCGGGGACCTTTGACGGTTACGTCAAAATGACCACGCATGCCTACGTTACCGCGTGTGGCGTCACCTATCACAAAATCGGTATCGCTCCCACCGAGGGGTATGCCGTAGAGCTTTCCGAGGAAGCGCTCACTTATCACTTCTACCTCTTGCCCGAGAGTGTGGATAACCAATTGCAAAAGGCCATCGAGGCCGTTCAAGGTAAGTAATCTAATATCATTTTTATATATTTAAGGAGATTGAATTATTATGGCTAAGGGAAAACAAACACTTTATACACAACAAGGTTACCAAGAGCTTGTAGATGAGCTCTATCGCCGCACACACGAAGAACGCGAAAAGATCAAGAATGACATCGCGACCGCTCGCGGATTTGGCGACCTTTCCGAGAACGCAGAATATGATGCAGCAAGAAACGACCAAGCCAAGAACGAAGCACGCATCAAAGAGCTCGAAGAGCTGATTGAAAATGCCGTTATTATCGATGAATCCAACATCGACAGTAGCGTTATCAGCTTGGGTTCTACAGTTAAGCTTCTCAATAAGACCGTAAACACCGAGTTCACCTATGCACTGGTTGGCTCCAATGAAGCAAACCCTGCTGAAGGCAAGATCTCTGACCAATCTCCCATTGGCGCAGCCCTCATCAACAAGAAGGCAGGCGATGAGATCACTGTTGAAGTTCCCAACGGTACACTCGTCATGAAGATTCTTGAGGTTACCAGAAAGTAAGACCGCGCAATATGCGAGGTGTTGGCAAAACGGCTCAACACCTCGCTTTTTAGGAGGATCATATGTCAGAAAAAGAACCTTTGAATAGGGAAGACAAGCTTTCCGGCGAGGGAATTGCCATTCGGCACCCCGTCTTTTTGTGGTTTGAAAACCTGTGGTATCACTACAAATGGACGATCATTATTGTTGCTTTCTTTTTGTTTGTTGCCATTGTTTGCTTTGCACAGTGCACAACAACGCCGCACAAGGATATCTATATCACCTTTGGCGGCTCATATACTATGACGAATGAAGAAAAAACGGCAGTTGAGCGCGTTTTTGGTGAGCTTTCCAAAAATACCTTTGGTGAAGATGCTCCTGCAATCGGTGTTACGGATTATCCTTTTTACACCGAGGATGAGCTGCGTGCACTTTATACCGACCCCGAAACGGGAGATTTCAACGGCTCCGCCTACAATACCGCAAAGGGAATGAATGTCGACCGCCTCAAGGAGCTTTCTTCTTATATGATGACGGGAGAGTGCTCTATTTGGCTTGTTAATACGTCGGTTTACGAGGCACAGCACATGTCCGAAAAGCTTGCTGTTCCGCTAGCAGATACCTTTGGGACAACTCCCGCAGGCGCATACGATGCCTATTCCATTCGTTTAGGGGATACAGAAATCTACAAGTATTACGAGGCCCTTCAGGTTTTGCCGGCCGATACGTTGATCGTTTTTACGTATCCTTATTTTATGGGGGCGTCTTCCAAGGAAGAAACCTACGCACAATTCAAAGCGCTCTACAAGGCAATTATTGAATTTGAAGCGCCTTAAATAGGCAAAAATCCTTATCAAATGCTTCGGGTTCCGAAGGATAGTTTTTATAACAAAATATCAGAAAGACGAGCAATTACAACCAAGGGCTCCCTTGTGCAAAGGGAGCTGTCAACGAAGTTGACTGAGGGATTGTATTAGCGTGATTTTTTTACTTTTACAATCCCTCCTTCGCCCGCCGCATAGCAACGGATGTCACCTCCCTTTACACAAGGGAGGTTTTTTCTTACCTGTAAATGTGCACATACTTCTCTCAATTTGGTAGTGCGATATTTGGTGCACAAAACAATTCAAAATTGATTTTTTTCCAATTAAGGAGATGTAGACAACTGCCAATTTTTATTGTATAATATAATCGCAACCGGTTGAGAAGCATTTTATTGGAGGATTACAGTATGAGCTTTGGAAAAACAATAAAAAATCTTCGTCGCAAGCATGATATGACACAAGAACATCTTGCTGAAATTTTGTCAATTTCACCACAAGCAATTAGCCGATGGGAAACCGATATGGCAATGCCTGATATTTCTCTCATTGCACCGTTGTGCAACCTGTTTAATATTACTTCTGATGAACTTTTAGGTATTGATCTCACCCGTAGGCAGGAAGCTATTGATTCAATCTGTGATGAGGCCCACAAGTATTCAAGCAGAGGTTATTTAGAGAAAGCCCGCGAAATTTTAGAAGATGGACTTCAAAAATATCCAGATAATTGTGATATTATTTATAATCTCATGTATGTTTCATCTTGGCAAAAGAATGTTACCAGAGATCCTAAATATCTCGAGGAAGCTATTAAATGGGGAGAAAAAATTTTAAAACAAAGCACGGAAGATCATCAACGGCATAGTGCAATCCAAGTTTTGTGTTTTTCATATCGTGATGCAGGCAGATTAGAAGAAGCCGTAAAAATGGCAGAATCAATGCCATATATGTCTGTTTCACAAGAAATGCTACTCAGCAGTGTTTATTCAGGTGATAAAGGATATGCTTCAAAACAAAGCGAAGCTGTAACTTTACTTCAGTTTCTATCTCACAGATTGTTTTTTATGCAAACCAAATTGGATTCTGGCAAGATGGCATACACACCGGAGGAGGATGCCATTCTTCGTGATAAACGTATAGCATTTTTGCATTTGCTTTTTGAGAATGGTGATTTTGGGTTCTACCACGTACATCTCTCCGACACACATCGTGAACAAGCTTTTTATTATGCCCAAAAAGATGATCTCGAAAAGGCATTGTATCATCTTTCTTTGGCAGCAGAGCATGCGATTAAATTTATTACATCCGTAAACGAAGATTGCACATCTCTTGTTTTTCGAGGTATGGATCGCGGTAGCTGGAGTACAAATTCTTCGGAAAATGAAGCAGCGTTATTGCTCAAAAAAATTGAAAGCACTGTTTTTGATAAAGTACGCAGGAAAGCGGAATTCATAAGAATCAAAGAACGACTTTCTGAATATGCCGGCAGTTGGCATGCTGAATAATCAATTAACAAAGGGAAAGCCTCGGCAAATTTTATGCCGAGGCTTTTCACGGTTAACTATATGTGGTATTATTACTGTCCTTTAGCGTACCATGGCTTTTTATACCGTTCAATTATCTATTGAGGATAAGTTTCGTTAATTCAACGGGATCCACGATGGTGTCGCCCTTGTAAACGCGCATGTTGCCCGAAGCGATCTCGTCAATCAGGATTACTTCGCCGTTGTTGTAGCCAAACTCAAACTTGATGTCCCAAAGGTCAAGACCAATGGTTGCAAGGTCGTCGGCAACGATCTTGGTGATCTTAAGCGTCTGTTCCTTCATGCTCTCAAACATTTTTATGTCCATAATACCGAGAGCAGCAAGACCTTCAGCAGTTACGAGCGGGTCACCTTTTTCGTCATTTTTGAAGGTGCACTCAACGTACCCACCCTCAAGACGGGTGCCGTTTTCAATATATTCACCGTATCTGCGAATAAAGCTACCGGTGGCAACCAAACGGCAAATAACCTCAAGTCCGTGGCCGAAAACGGTTGCGGGGAGAACTTCCATGGTGGCATTTTCAACGTCAGCACCAACGTAGTGAGTCTTAACGCCTGCCTTTTTGCAAAGTTCAAAATAGTAAACAGAGGTTTGGAGATTTGCCTTGCCGATACCGTCAATGGTAAGACCTACGGTATTTTCACCGGGATCGAACACACCGTCCTTGCCGGTGCAATCATCCTTAAATTTGAGCATAACGTTGCCGTTGTCAAGTGCATAGACGTCCTTGGTTTTTCCGGTATAGATCTTTTTCATAATCCGTGCTCCTTTAATTTGAGTTACCTCCACTGCCGCGTATTTTGGCGAACGAGGTCGGTTTTACAAAAATATTATACCACAACAGCGAAGTGTTGTCAATGAATGGCAATAAAAAAATATTACCAAAATTACAAAAAATATTTTGCGATTTTTTGTTTTTTAGTTGACATTTTTGGCATTTTGCGTTATAATTATATGTATGTTGTAAAGATTATGAGGGAAGGAGAGTGACCACTATGCACAACGGTGATCTGCTTCAAATCATAGAACAAGGCATGTCCTCCTTTTCCAAAGGACAAAAGCTGATTGCGGCGTATATTCTTGAGCATTATGACAAGGCCGCATACTATACCGCATCAAGACTGGGGACGATCGTAGGCGTTTCCGAGTCGACTGTCGTTCGCTTTGCCAATGAGCTTGGCTATGAGGGCTACCCCGAGCTGCAAAGAGAGCTCAAAAAGCTTATTCGCAGCCGCTTGACCTCTTTCCAACGCATGGAGGTTACCAACAACCTTATCGGTGAAGATGACGTGCTTGAAAAGGTGCTCACCTCGGATATTGAAAAGATTAGACAAACTGCCGCAGAGATTGACCACGCATCCTTCAATGCTGCCGTACAAAACATTGTAAATGCCAAAAACATCTACATCATCGGTGTGCGCGCATCCTCAACGCTTGCGGGCTTTCTCAATCATAGCTTACGCATGATCTTCGATAACGTTCGTTTTGTGCAAACCACATCGGGTAGTGAAATGTTCGAGCAGATCATGCAGATAGGCAAAGGCGACGTTATGATCGCCATCAGCTTTCCGCGTTACTCCAGCCGTATTATCAATGCGGTAGAATACGCCAAGGAAAGAGGAGCCGACGTAATCGCCCTGACCGACAGCAATCTTTCCCCCATTGCTCCTCAAGCAGACCAACTCCTTATCGCTCACAGTGATATGGCATCCTTTGTGGATTCCTTGGTAGCTCCCTTGAGCATCGTTAATGCTCTTGTTGTAGCCGTTGCCCGTGAGCGCGAAGCAGAGGTCAGCGAACGCTTGCGCGTTCTTGAAGAGGTTTGGGATCATTATGACGTTTATGACAAGAAACGAAACTGATATGCGCCGCGTGGCCGTAATCGGTGCGGGAGCTGCCGGAATGATGGCAGCCATTACCGCCGCCGAGGCAGGCGCCGCAGTTACGCTTTTTGAACGCAACGATCGCGTTGGCAAAAAGCTCCGCATCACGGGAAAAGGGCGTTGCAACGTCACAAACAACTGTGATAATAACGAGTTTTTGACCAATGTGCCTACCAATCCCAGGTTTTTATATGCGTCTCTTTCGCGCTTTTCCACGGCGGATACCATGGTTTTTTTTGAGGAAGCAGGCGTACCGCTGAAAACCGAGCGCGGTAAGCGCGTTTTCCCGATTTCCGATAGAGCTGCCGATATCGTTTCGGCAATGGAAAAGAAATGTCGCGAGGCAGGCGTGACCATCGTTCATCGCCGCGTGCGCGGACTTCTGATCGAGGAAGGTCGCATTTGCGGCTTGCGCTACGGTGAGAGCGAGGAAAGCTTTGATGCCGTAATCGTTTGCACGGGAGGTCGTTCCTACTCCATGACGGGCTCCGATGGCGACGGCTACCGCTTTGCTACCGAGGTAGGGCATACCGTCACCCCCTTGCACCCCTCGCTTGTGCCGCTTGTGGCACAGGGAAAGCTTTGTGCATCTCTGCAAGGGCTCTCTCTCAAAAACGTGTCTCTTTCTATCAAGCTGACACAGTCAGGCAAGAGTATTTACGAAGACTTTGGCGAAATGCTCTTTACACACTACGGACTGACAGGTCCTTTGGTGCTTTCGGCATCGGCACATCTTTCGGATATTACGCCGGGAAAATATGAGGCGGTGATTGACCTCAAGCCAGCGCTTGACGAAAAAACGTTGGATGCGCGCATCCTTTCGGATTTTTCAAAATATCAAAACCGCGATCTGATCAATGCGCTTGATGATCTCCTGCCGCAAAAAATGATCGCACCTTATATCGGTTTGTGCGGAATCGATCCGCGCAAAAAGGTCAACTCCATCACGCGCGAGGAGCGAGAGCGAATGGTGCAGGTCCTCAAAGGTATCCGCATTCCGCTTATTGGCTTCCGTCCCATCGAAGAGGCGATTGTCACACGCGGCGGTGTCTCTGTTAAGGAGGTTGACCCCAAAACGATGCAATCCAAGCTTGTAGAGGGCTTGTACTTTGCAGGCGAGGTTTTAGATGTTGACGCCTATACGGGCGGCTTCAATCTGCAGATCGCATTTTCCACAGCCACCGTGGCGGGGACCTCTGCTGCGTGGGGATAAAAATATTCAAAAAAGGAAAAAGCACTTATGATTCAAATTGCCATTGACGGGCCCAGCGGGGCAGGTAAATCTACGGTTGCAAAATCCGTTGCGCGTGAGTTGGGTATCATCTATGTCGATACGGGCGCGCTCTACCGCACAATCGGTTATTTTGTGCGCTCACGCAACGTCGATCCCAAGGATCCCGAAGGAGTTACCGCGCTTTTGCCCGAAATTACAGTTGAACTCAAATATGAAAACGGACGCCAGATCGTTTGTCTCAACGGCGAAGACCTCGGCGACCGCATTCGTACACCCGAAATGTCTATGTATGCGTCTGCCGTATCGGCTATTCCCACAGTGCGCGCGTTCCTTTTGGAAACGCAACGCAAGATTGCACGTGAGAACAGCGTTATTATGGACGGGCGTGACATTGGCACGGTTATCTTGCCCGATGCAAACGTTAAAATCTTTTTGACCGCATCCGACGAGTGCCGTGCAATGCGTCGACGCGATGAGCTGGTGGCAAAGGGCATTGAGGTTACTTATGAGGAAGTTCTTGCCGATATGAGAGAGCGCGACCGCAACGATAGCACCCGTTCGGTTGCCCCCGCCGTTGCCGCTCCCGATGCAACACTTTTTGATAACTCCGGAATGACTCCCGAGGAGTGCACCGCGGCTATTATCAAGCTGATAAAGGAAAAGACCGGAATATGACGGATGCACGAACCGTTGAAATCGCACAGCACGCGGGCTTTTGCTTTGGCGTCAAACGTGCGGTCGAGGCACTTGAAAGGGTTGTTCAAACGCTCCCGGAGGGGGGCAAGATCTGTATGCTTGGTCACCTGATCCATAACGAAAAATATGTTCGTTCTCTTGCGGCGCGCGGTATCTTTTCCGTCAGCGAAGAGGAAGCAATCCAAAGCGCAGAGCAAGCAACAAAGAATCACCCCTTTGTTTTGATCATTCGTGCCCACGGAGTTCCGCTCTGTACGCAACAAAAACTTGAAGATGTTGCTGCTCAAAATCTGTATTTTACGCTTGTAGATTGCACGTGTCCCTTTGTGCAAAAATTGCAAAAGGTTGCACTTTCGATCGATCCCGAAAAGGAATTTTTTCTCCTTCTCGGCGACAAGAATCACCCTGAGGTCAAGGGAGTGATGAGCCGCTTCTCGGGTGAAAAATACACCTTTGATACTCCCGAGGCGTTAAAAGAGCTGCTTTTGCATCGAAATGTGCAAAAAAGTGATGGCAAAATCCCCATTTTGGCGGCTCAAACAACGCAAAATTTGTGCAAATGGAACAAAAGTGAAAAGATTGTTGAAAAACTATATACAAATGCCAAATTTTTTGGTACAATATGCAGTGTGACCGAAGAGCGGCAGAGCCGCGCTCGGGAGCTTGCAGCACGGTGCGATGGCATCGTGGTGGTGGGTGGACGCGAGAGCGCCAACACCGCAAAGCTCTATGAAATTTGCCGCGAGGTATGCGGCAACACGGTGTGGATAGCAGATGCGTCCGAATTGGACGTGACTCGCTTTGCCGCATCACTTTACGTTGGAATCGTCGCGGGTGCATCGACACCAAGCGAGGAAATACAGGAGGTATATAAAACCATGAGCGAAATTATGAAAGAAAATTTCGAAGAAATGCTCGAATCGCAATGCTTAACTTTAAATACAGGAGATGTCGTTACCGGAACAGTTACTCACGTTTCCGATGCTGAGCTTCAGTTGGCCCTCAGTGCGGGCGTAACCGGCTACATTAAAGCGGAACAGATCACTGACGATCCCGCTTTCAAGCTGACCGAGAACTTTAAGAACGGCGACCAAGTCGAAGGCTTCGTCATTCGTGTCAGCGACATCGAAGGCGTTGCAGAGCTCTCCAAGAAGAGAGCAGATGCCGATAAGAATTGGCAAAACGTAGTAGACGCTTGCGAGAACAAGACCGTTCTCGAAGGCAAGGTAACCGAGGCTGTTCGTGGCGGCGTTGTTATTCTTCACAATGCTAACCGCATCTTCGTTCCCGCATCCCAAACCGGCGTTCCGAAGGATGGCGATCTCTCCACTCTCGTAGGCCAAACCGTTTCCTTCAAGGTAATTGAAATCAAGGCTCCCAAAAAGGCTATCGGTTCCATTCGTGTAGTTCAACGCGAAGAGCGTCGTGCACAAGAGGCTGACTTCTGGGCAAACATCGAGGTAGGCAAGGCTTACCACGGTACCGTTAAGAGCCTGACCAGCTTTGGCGCATTTGTTGACCTCGGCGGTGTTGACGGTATGGTACATCTGACCGAACTGTCCTGGAAGCGCATTAAGAACCCTGCAGAAGTTGTTTCCGTTGGCGACGAGCTCGACGTATTCGTAAAGAGCTTCGATCCCGAAAAGAAGAGAATCTC
>JAZORZ010000011.1:0-36905 GCA_045656885.1 Eubacteriales bacterium | reverse complement strand
GCCATCAACAAGATGGATAAGCCCACGGCTAACCCCGATCAAATCAAGCAAGAACTCACCCAATACGGTCTTGTTCCCGAGGAGTGGGGCGGAGATACCATCTGCGTTCCCGTATCGGCTCTTACAAGACAGGGTATTGATGACCTTCTTGAGAGCGTATTGCTCGTAGCCGACGTTAAGGAGCTCAAGGCAAATCCCGACCGTCGTGCAAAGGGTATCGTAATTGAAGCAAAGCTCGACCGCGGACGCGGACCTGTTGCGACCGTGCTCGTTCAAAACGGTACACTCCGCAGTGGCGATACCATTATTGCAGGCACGGCAGTCGGTCACGTTCGTTCGATGACCGACCACTTGGGCAGAACCCTCAAGGCAGCCGCTCCCTCTGTTCCCGTAGAGATCACCGGTCTTTCCGAGGTTCCCTCTGCAGGTGACGAGTTCCAGGCGGTTGAAGATGAAAGAATGGCAAGAACGCTGGCAGATCAACGCCGCGACAAGGCCAAGGAAGATACCTTCCGTGCAAATGCAAGAGCAAACCTCAATGATCTGTTTGCACAGATCTCCGAGGGCGTTAAGGATCTGAACATCATTGTTAAAGCAGACGTTGACGGCTCTGTTGAAGCGGTTAAGGCATCGCTTCTCAAGCTTTCCAACGAGGAAGTTAAGGTTCGCGTTATCCACGCAGCAGCAGGCGGTATCACCGAGGGTGACGTTACCTTTGCGGCGGCATCTAACGCAATTATCGTCGGCTTTAACGTTCGCCCCGATAAGACCGCACTTGACTCTGCAGAGCGTCAAAACGTAGACGTTCGCACCTATCGCGTAATTTATGAGTGCCTTGAGGAGATCGAGGCAGCGATGAAGGGTATGCTCGCGCCCAAGTTCCGCGAGAACCTCTTGGGCCACGCCGAGGTACGCCAAACCATTCACGTGCCCAACGTTGGCACCATTGCCGGCTCCTATATTCAGGACGGTAAGGTTACCCGTCAGGCACAGATCCGCGTTGTCCGTGACGGCGTAGTGATCTTTGAGGATAAGATTTCCTCGCTTAAGAGATTTAAGGACGATGCACGCGAGGTAGCTTCGGGCTACGAGTGCGGTATCGGTCTTGAAAAATTCAACGATATCAAGGTTGGCGATATTCTCGAGGCCTTCATCATGGAGCAAATCGAGCAATAATCGCATGAAGCAATGATTCCCAAGGTGGGCAAAGGAAAGGAAGTGACCGAACATGCTTCGTGAAAAATCCTGTGGCGCTCTTGTTGTGCGCCGCGATGAAGAGGATGGAAAAGAATATCTTTTAATGATACGGCACAAGCTTGGCGGTCACCGTTCATTCCCCAAGGGACACATGGAGCCGGGCGAGACCGAGTACATGACCGCTGTGCGCGAGGTGTACGAGGAGACCGCGGTGCAAATTCGCATCGATAGCAAATTCCGCGAGACGGTGCATTACAATCCCATGCCGGGTGTATCCAAGGAGGTCGTTTACTTCCTGACACACACCACGCAAAAGAACATTAAGGCACGCGAGGGAGAGATCGCACAGGTCGAGTGGGTACCGCTCGAGCAGGTAGAAGCATCGCTCACGCACGAAAACGATAAGGTCGTGTTCCGCTCTGCCATGAAGGCATTGCAGGCAGACGAGTGCCAAGCAAAGGGATAAAATTTTAAGAGAGCGCACATTTTTCACGCGCATCGCATATATTGTAGTACCACATTGGTAGGGAAAGGATAGATGGCGATGAAAATGATCGTATGGCGCGCCCCCGCGTTTTTAGCCCCACTGCTCCAAAAGCTGTTTGGCAAAAGCAAACCCAAAAAGAAAAGCAAATAAAACGAAAAGAACGCAAGTGAAGACTTGCGTTCTTTTTGTCTTATTTTTTGCTAAAACCCCATATTCTCAATATACGCTTGCGAGAAGGTGGGCGAGAAGGAAAGCTCTACTGTCTCGGTGTGCTTTGCGATGGCATCGAGAGCGGTTTGATTTGCTTCATCCATCAGGCAGAGCCGCGCGCCTGCAAGAGCGGTGTTGCCCACGATCTGTGTGCGCGAGAGGAGCGTGGGGGAGAGCAGTCCCGTGCGGGATGCGCTCGTAGGGCTCATATAATATCCCAAGCCGCCCGCCAAGAACACGCGCGTGATCTCACTCATCTTTACGCCGCAATGCGCTACGATGGCCTCTACGCCTGCCGCAATGGCTGCCTTTGCCAGCTGGAACTGTCGCACATCGTCTTGTGAGAGATAAACCGCGGGTGTGAGATAAAAATAATCGTTCTCCAAACGCGAGAAGAGAGGGGAATCGCATTCTTCTGCAAAAGCACCCGTCTCATCAAGAATGCCCTCATCAAGGAGCAGGGCAATCAAGTCAAGCAGTCCGCTGCCGCAAATGCCGCGCGCGGGCGCGCCGTCAACGGTGGTAAAGTGCAGTTGTCCGCCCTCGCACCAAACGCGATCGACAGCACCCGAAACGCCACCCATTCCGCAACAAAGGTTTGCACCTTCAAGGGCAGGACCTGCCGCGGTCGATGCCGCATAAAGTTTGCCTTTATGGGAAAGTACAATTTCGCCGTTTGTCCCAAGGTCCATAAACAGCTGTGTTTCGTTCGTTTTATCCATCTCGCACGCCAAAACACCCGCGCTCACGTCACTGCCAAGATAGGCACTGATCGAGGGGAGCAAACGCACGCGAGGGGCATGAATGCCAATATCCGCACCCATAAAATATTTTGTGTCAACAAAGGAAGGGGTAAAGGGATAGGTGCCAATGCCCGTAGGGTCAGCGCCAATAAACAGATGCAACATTGTGGGGTTGCCCACCACAATCAGCTCGTCAATTTGAGCACCCGTGTGCAAAAATTCGGCAATGATGCGGTTGGTGGCATCGACAACGGCGGCGCGCATTTCTTCGCCCTTGCCATTGCCAAACGCGCTGATGCGGCTGATGACGTCCGCCCCAAACGTCCCTTGCGGATTGAGAGCCGATGCACGCGCCAAGGTCTCTCCCGTGGTCTTGTCCACAAGGCAAGCGGCAAGCGTGGTTGTGCCAATGTCAAGGAGCATGCCAACCTCTTTTCCCCCATGTTGGGAAAGGTCGGAGATCTTCCAAAGTCCGCCCATGCTTTCATTGTCCAAAAGAACGGTCAAATCGCTCTCTACCGCCGTGTGGCAAGAGAGCACCGTTTGATATTCCTCATCATTCGCTTTGCGGCACTTGACGGCACATTTGCCGCAGCTTCCGCGGCCGCCGCAGGCAGCGGGAATGAAAAAACCGTTCTGCGAGATCGCCTCCAAAAGGTTGGCGCCGTGCGGCACCGAAAATATAAAATTGTGGGGCAAAACGGTAATCGTATGTTTCATAACACTGCCTCCAAATGGCATTTTGATTTATCTGACAACAGAAGAATGGCTATAAATATAGAACTCCTCTTGGCTCGGCATCCATTTTTTCTCTTTGGGAGGGAAGGTTGCATCAAACGCTTCAACTGCGGCGGTGTTCTCACAGCAGTCGGCGGCGGTGGAGGGAATATACATCCACTTTTTGCCGTCAAGTACGCCGGGAACAAGCTCGGCTACGAGAAGTGCCGTAGGGAAGTTGCCATCCACAACAAAGCTAACGTTCTTCTTTTTGCAGCTGACAAATCCGCGACCGACATAGTTACCGGGATTGCCAAAATTGATGTTTACATCATAACCCATTTCGCGTGCAACCGCAAAGGAGTGTTCAATCAAAATCTTGCCAAGCTTTTGTCTTTGATATGCAGGGGAAACACAAAGCGGACCAAAGGAAAGGATCTCTTTTCGGTGTCCGTTTTCGTCCTCAAGCCACGCCTTTGTGTACATTATGTTACCAATGATTTTGCCGTCCTTTTCGAGTACAAATGCAAGCGCGGGGAGAAAATCGGGGTGATTTCTCATCATATGAACAAAGTAATGCTCGTCCGCGCCCGGTTTATAGACGTTCCAAAACGCCTCACGTGTTAAATTTTCAACGGCTCTGTAATCGTTTTGTGTCTCTAAACGAATAATCAAATTTTCCATAGTTCAATTTCCTTTATAAAATGTTGATACTCAAAATGCAGTCTATATATGTATTATATCACAAAAACACGAATAGGTCAAGGTAAAAAGAGACTCTGCAAATATTTGCAGAGTCTCTTTTTTTATATTCCAAACGTGCCTGTCAACGGATCCTTAAATATCCCAATCTCTGGTGTAGCAAATGTGAATATTACAAAGAGTAAGGCAATGACGCACAGCACACCAATCGCCAATTTTGGACGCTTGCAAGTAATTGTTTCGGCTTTGAACAATTTTGTTTCATAGAGATATGCAACCGCCGCCGAGATGAAAAAGATGGCAATGTTGATCCAATCGGGCGACTTTCCGACCACGCCATTGTAGGTGTAAAAGAGGATTGGAATGAGCGCAAGACCTAGGAGTATTCCGCGCAGCTTTATACACCAAAAATTCTCGCGGTCGCCAAAGAAAAAGCTTTGAATGATAGCGTAAACGAACATTGGCCAAAAGAGCAGCTTCATGTGCTCCCAGGTCGATTCGTTCACGCCAGAGAGCGGTGCGATCCACACAGCACCACCGAGCCAATCGTACAAAAAATGCAACACCGTTCCCAAAAATGAGGTGACGGCAAAGCCCATCAGCTGCCAAAGTCCCATTGATCTTTCTTTCATGATCTCCCCCACAACAACAGATTTGTAGAATAGTATATTCGCGGCGGTAGGGAAGTATGCTGAAAATATTGACAAGTTCTTCTTGTTTTGCTATAATAAAAGAGAAAAAGAAACACAAGAGGTGTCTGTATGACCGAAGTAGTAGCCGCTCTGATTTGGCAGGGCGAAAAATTTATGATTTGTCAGCGTCCGGCTCACAAGGCAAGAGGATTGCTTTGGGAGTTTGTCGGCGGCAAGGTCGAAGCGGGAGAAACCAAAGAGGATGCCCTCATTCGCGAGTGCCAAGAGGAGCTTGACGTTCTTCTGTCGGTAGGTGAGGTGTTTATGGATGTCACGCATGAGTACCCCGATTTGACGGTACATCTCACGCTTTTCCACGCGACGATCGCCGAGGGCGAGCCCAAAAAGCTGGAGCACAACGATATCAAATGGATTACACCGCGCGAAATTCCCAACTATGACTTTTGCCCCGCAGACAAAGAAATTCTTGAAAGGATTATCAAGGAGTACCAATGAAAAAGCTTTTGATAACCGGATTTGAGCCCTTTGGCGGTGAAGAGATCAATCCCTCATGGGAGACAGTCTCTCGCCTGCCTGATGAAATTGGCGGCTATACGCTTACCAAATTGCGCGTTCCCGTGGTGTTTGGCGAGGCGGCACAAGTTGTGCTTGCGGCGGCAGAGGAATTGATGCCGGATGCCATTCTTTGCGTGGGGCAGGCGGGTGGCAGAGGTTCCATCACCCCCGAGCTTGTGGCAATCAATCTGCGGTACGCCAAAATTCCCGATAATAATGGGCAGCAACCAAAGGATGAGCCAATTACAAAAGAGGGGCCGTGTGCATATTTTTCCACCTTGCCCGCGCGCCAAATGGCAGAGGCGATTGCCGCCGCAGGTGTTGCGGCACAGGTGTCTTATTCCGCCGGGGCATACGTCTGCAACGATCTCTTCTATACGCTTTTGCATCACTATCACAACGCCCACACCAAGGTTGGCTTTGTGCACATTCCGTACTCTGCCGAGCAGGGCAAAGAGCCCGCAATGAAGATGGCGGATATGATAAAAGGCATTACCGTTGCCATTGAAAACATGGAGAGCGCAAACCAATGAATAAAACAACACGTAAAGAAAAAACACGCCAAAATTTAATACAGTACTACCAAAACTACCCCAATTTGCAGGCAGAGGATATTTTCAAATACCTCTTTCAAAGTGCGTTTGGGTGTGAACACTTGGTATCAAACGAGGACGCCGCGCTGAACTACATCGAAAGAGAATATGCAACGCTCTCGCAAACCGAAAATCCCAAAACCGAGCTGCTTGACGGCGATTACAGTCGCGTGTATCTCTCGCATTTGAATGCAGGGCTCACTTCCAAAACGCTTGCAAAGCTGTTTTGCCTTTCTGCCAAAAAGGAAGAGGACGGTCTTGCTTTATTAGAGGAAAAAACAGAGGTGGCAAGAGAGCTTATCGAGAGTGGTGCTTTGCCGCTTGACGCAGATGTATTTCATCAAAAGCTCGCCACGTGGAAGGAGTTGGGCTATCCCGCGGTGCATCATTCCGAGGCATTTCGCACGGCGTACAAGCCCGCCTATCGCGTCATTGCTAACAGATACGTCGCATTCCTGCAGGTGTTTGCCCAAATTGATAAGCTTCTTGCAAGCGGTCGCACAATCGTCTCCATTGAGGGCGGCAGTGCCGGTGGCAAAACCACACTTGCAGGTATTTTGCAAGAGGTATATGACTGCAACGTATTGCACATGGATGATTTCTTTTTGCGCCCCGAGCAACGAACCCAAGAGCGTTTATCGGAGGTTGGCGGCAATATTGACAAAGAACGCTTTTTGTGTGAAGTCGTAGAACCGTTAAGCAACGGCAAAACTATATGCTATCGCCCGTTTGATTGTGCAAGCCAAAGTTTGGGAGAAGCAATCACCGTTGAGCCAAAACCGCTCACCGTTATTGAAGGGGTGTATTCTATGCACCCTGCATTTGGCGAATACTACGGTCTTGCAATCTTTTTAGATATTGACCCGACGCATCAAAAAGAGAGGATTTTAAGGCGCAATTCTCCAACGTTTGCAAAGCGCTTTTTTGAGGAGTGGATTCCGCTTGAAGATGCCTATTTTGCGGGGACGGATATACAAAACCGCGCAACCTTAATATTGCCGATTTTGGCGCAGGAATAAAAATGAAAAAAGTAATTGTTATCGGCTGTCCGGGCTCGGGCAAGACCACCTTTGCCGAAAAATTGAGAGAGCAAACAAGCTTGCCGCTATTTTATTTGGATGCCATTTGGCACAAGCCGGACAAAACGAATATTTCACGACAAGAATTTGATGCACGCCTTGCCGAGATCCTCTCGCTTGATGCGTGGATCATTGACGGCAACTACAGCCGCACGCTGGAGAGCCGTGTGGCGGCGTGCGATACGGTCTTTCTCTTCGATCTTCCCACCGAGGTCTGCATCGAGGGTGTCGTTTCGCGCATTGGCAAAAGGAGAGTGGAAATGCCGTGGATCGAAACAGAGCTCGATCCCGAATTTCAAAAACAAATCGAAGAGTTCCCAAGCAAAAGCTTGCCACAGGCATACGAATTGCTTAAAAAATACCCCGATAAAGAGGCACATATTTTCAAAACCCGTCAAATGGCAGACGCTTTTTTGGAGGGATTGTTGAACAGAGGAGAACAGCCATGATTTTTGAAAAACAAGTTGTAAACGGATATAAGGGAATGATGCATGCCCGTTGTGACGATACCGAAACCGTATTCTATTATTCCGCCGCCGATTTTACGGGGCTGAACAGCGAACCGTATGCATTCAAGTCCTCTATGGGGCACACTTTGCAGGGATATATTTATTTCTATGAGAACCCCATCGCGGGCAGACTTATTGTTTTCGATCACGGCTTTGGCGGCGGTCACCGCGCGTATATGAAAGAAATCGAAAAGCTGTGTGCGCACGGCTACCGCGTGCTTGCCTATGACCACACGGGTTGCATGGAGTCGGGCGGCGAGAGCCCCAACGGACTTGCCCAATCTCTGTGTGACCTGAACGATTGCATTGCCGCCATCAAAGCCGATAAGCGTTTTGATGGGCTCGATATTTCGGTTATGGGACACAGCTGGGGGGCTTTTTCCACCCTTAATATCGTAGCGCTGCACCCCGAGATCTCTCACATTGTGGCTCTTTGCGGCTTTGTTTCGGTAGAGGAAATGATAAAGACCTTTTTTGCAGGCCCTCTTAAGGGATACCGCCGTGCAGTTCTGGATTTAGAGAAAGCATCCAATCCCGATTTCTTCACCTTCAACGCGGTCGAATCCTTAAAAAACGCCAACGTTAAGGCACTTCTCATCTACTCCGAGGACGATCAACTCTGCCGCCGTGTGCATTACGACATTCTCAAAGAGGGGTTGAAAGAAAATAAAAATATCGATCTCTTGCTCGTTTCGGGCAAGGGGCACAACCCCAACTATACCGCCGATGCGGTTGGGTTGCTTGGCGAGTTTGGCAAGGCGCGTGCAAAGTTTGCCAAAAAGAAGAACACTACAAAAGAGGAAAAAGCAAACTTTGTTGCGTCCTTTGATTGGGAAAAGATCACTGCTCAAGACGATGCGGTCTGGAGCAAAATCTTTGCACATTTGGATGCATAAATCCCCGATTTTTATAAGCTCCCCGACCCTTGTAAGTAGGGTCGGGGAGCTTTTGTCGAAAGAGCAGGGATTTGGTTGAATCTCATATAGATCGCGGCCAATTTTATCATCCGCAATTAAATTAGATATATATTTATATCTAAACTCTTGACAAATTGGAAAAAAAGTGATATATTGAGAGTAGATCCCAAACAATACTACAAGGAGGTTTTTCACTATGAGATCTACCAAGAAGCTGGCTGTTCGTCTTCTTGCCGTTTTGATTTTGTCTGCAATGATGCTTTCTACGGTATCCTGCGAGCTTTTCAAGGGCAAGCATGAGCACAGCTACACCACCGAGGTTGTTGCCCCCACCTGTACCGAAAAGGGCTACACAAAGCACACCTGTTCCTGCGGTGATTCTTATACCGATAACGAAACCCCGGCAGGCCACCAAATGCTGGAGGTTGTAGAAAAGCAACCCACCTGCACCGAGGACGGCGAAGCAGCATTCCACGTTTGCCAGCTTTGCGGCTACGTTGAAGGCAACAAGACCGTCATTCCCGCACTCGGTCACCTGTATGACACCACCTATGAGTATCCCACTGCAACCGAGAACGGTTCCAAAACCAGCGTTTGCAGAAACTGCAAGGATACCAAGACCGAAACCATTGAGGCACTTGGTGTAACTCTCCCCGAGGCATCCAAGATCCTTGCACAGATCATTGGCAGCTTTGAAGCTACCCTTGAGATTGCAAATGGCTCCGGATTGGCTTACGTTACCGAGTACAACAATCCCGAAAGCGAAACTCTCGGCTACAAGCAATTCCTCATTTTTGAGGTTGCAGAGGCAAAGCTCGATAGCAATGGCGAAATCCTTAGCGCACGCCTCAAGATCAAAGTTTACCTCTCCGAGGAAGCTCTTACCGGTTCCAATTCCTGCGAGGACGTTACCTTTAATAAGGGTAACGCAGAATGCCTTGAAATCAACTTCTATGTTCTTGGCGACGATATCTCTGTTTCCATGAACGGTCAAAACATGGGTGCTAACATGTCCGAGTTGGTTTACGGCACTCTTGCACAAATGCTGGGCATTGGCGATTACGAAACGCTCAAGCAAATCCTCGATAACGGCCGTCTCTTCGTTGAGCTCGCAAACCTGCGCGACCTGCTCACCCAAGGCGTTATTGATTCCTTGGTAGGCGAGCTTGGCAGCATCGATCCCGCATACATCGAGCACTTGGCAGAGCTCTTTGCAGTATTTGGAGAAGAGATCCTGACCGCATCTCCCTATAACGAGGACGGTACAATCTACCGTCTCAACGTTGCGGCTCTCAAGAAGCTTGTTGCTGAGCTGGAGGGCAAGACCATTGCAGAATATCTCGAATCTGTTTACGGCAAAAACGTTGTTGCTTCTATGGCAGATTTCCTCGTAGCTCTGCCCGACAAGACCGTTAAGGATATTGTAAACGCAGCAGTTACCTTGGCAGAGAACACCGGCCTTGCAATCGGTGACATCTACACCCTTATCGACCTCTACGTTTACACTGCTACCGGCATGGAGTTCAGCATCGAATCTCAAATTGCTGACCGTTACAATATGACTCTGGTAGACGTTATCGCTGAACTTAGCGGCATTACCGGCGCTGATAAGCTGGTATTCGTTACCAACGTCAAGAGCTCCTTTGCACAAATCTCCGAAATGATGCAAGCCATTTCCCTCGAGGATTTCTTGCCCTTCGAGAATCTCTATGCCCTGATCGATATGCTCGGTGAGGAACTCTTCTTCTACTTTGTTGTTGATGAAGAGGGCAACCTTACCGATATGAGCTTCACCTTTGCAGGCATCAATTTCAAGGTTGAACTTGCCGGTGATGGTGTAATGGGCATCGATGCAACTCTTCCCAACGATATTGAATTTGATGTATGGATTCAAGACGGTGGCTTCGAGTTTACAATCAGCCAGTACAAGGACTCTATCAGACTATTCGTTCATAAAAACTGCTTTGTCTTCGCTGTTTATGAAGAGGGCAAACAGGTTGCACACATCAATGCAACAAGATTTATCAGTGATTTCTATGAAGAAGTAACTGTTCTCGTAGAGGACGACCAAAACAAACTGCTTGACTACAAGCACGTTATCACCGATGGCGTTGTTACCGAGCTTAAGGCAGTTCTCGGTGGTTACGTTACCGGCCCCACCCTCGGCTACTACGATCCCGAAACCGATGAATACTATGAAACCGAGCCCGAGGTTGAATTTGTAACCTTTATCGCCATCACTTACACCGATGCCGAGGGCACAAAGACGTTGAATATCAACGCACAAGAAACCGGTATTACCCTGACCGAAAAGGACGGCGACCTGACCGTTGTTATCACCGATGAAGGTGAAGTTATTGCAGATGGAACGCTCACCTTCGACGAGACTGTTGAGGGTGAAACCGTTACCGAGACCGTAAACATGGCTCTTACCGACGGCACAAACGATCTCCTGGTATTCAACTCCGTTACCGTAAACGGCGTTGTTACCGACGTATATGCAGCAGTTAAGGGCTACTTCGTACACACCGAGCACAACCACGAAATCCTTTACCCCGAAGGTGAGTATGAAACCAAGCCCATGCCTATGCCGGAGGGTGGATTTGTTACAGGCACAATGCCCGAAGGTGGCGAAATTATTATCGTACCCGGTTACAACTGCGAAAACTGTGTAACTGTTGAAGAGTACGTAACTTGGCTTGAGGTTACCTACACCACCCTTGAGGACGGCACCAAGACCCTCAACGTTCTTGCACATGACGACCTGAACGAGACCACCGAGGGTATGGATCAACTGATCGTTACCATTGACGGTGATCAGATTATCGGTGTTCTCTACAAGGACGAAGCACCTATTGCCTCCATTGGTTTTGCATTCACCGAAAACACCCTTATCGGTGAGGTTAAGGATCTTGAAAACGGTGCCAACACTACCATGGCTCTGCTCGAGATCGTTCTGAGTGAAACCCTTGATGCAATCCTTAGTGCATCTCTTGTTGTATACGATTATGAGTACTATTACTACGAAAATCAAGAGCCCGCCAAGGAGATTGTTGAGATCTTCAACGGCAGCTATGAGTGGATCGACAACGAAGAAGGCGCAGATAACATCGTTATCGGCTACAACGGCGCAACCTACACAATCGGTTACGAGATCACCGAAGAGGGCGTAAAGCTTTCCCTTACCGATGATGCAGAAGAGGTTGTTGTTGAGTTTGCAGTAACCCAAAACGACAATAACGTTAAAGTTGATGCATTGCTTGAGGTTTGGGGCATGACCTACGTAGACGGTGCAATTACCGTTATCACTTACGAGGATGCTCTCACCCTTTGGCTGGACATCGATCGTCTGGTAATCAACGAGGGCTACTGGTCCACCGACTATATCGAATGCAGAAGCGTTCTTAAATTCAAGCTTGGCTAATTGATAGGCGCACGAATTCGTTTCTAAAAAGCAAAAGCCGATTGGTAAAACAGTCGGCTTTTGCCAAGCATACGCCGCTTTTGCGTTTTGCAGGCATAAAAGTGAGCGTCGAGGGGCAGACACGCATCTGCTCCTCGCCATTCATTTTTATCGGTAAATGAGGATTTTGAAAAATGAACTGCTTTTATAAAAGAACACTTGCCCTGTGTCTTGCTGTTTTGCTTGCCACGTCCTTTTCCGGGTGCGGACAAGGTAAAAAAGAGGAGACGACAACCGGCATTTTAATTGAAAAAGACCCTCTATACAGTGCCGAGGCGCAATCCTTGGCAGAGGAAACGCTCTATGCGCTCATTACCTATGCATACCGCGCGGCACTGACGGATAATATCCCTCAAAAGGTAGAGGCACGCCTTGCGGACTACGCGCACCGCGTGGCAGAGATCTTTGCAAAAGAGCCCATTCCCGAGGCGCAGTACCAAAGCGTTATGGAAATGCTTGCACAGAGGGGCCCCGCCGTTATCGATGAGTGCCTTGCTGTCAAAGCGGGTGAGGCGGTCAACTGCGAAAGGACAAGAACCCTTTACCTTGACTTGACATACGCCTACGGCGCGGAGCGTGTCAGCAATATCCTCTATGACTTTTGCCTGTTCCTTTACGACGCGCATTATGAACGCGCCATGGAAAAGTTTGAGGAGTACCAATATCCGTGGTTCAAAGAGGATGCCGATGCACTTGCTGCCCAAAAGCAGGTGTTTGCAGGGGGGATCAAAAAAGAATCTTTTTCTGCACTTCTTCGCTTTACCACCGCTATGGCAGAGCTGCTCTCTATTAATTCCGAGGGGCTTGCCAATTCCTTTAGCGATGCCGAGGTGCTGGAGATCGTCCACCATTTGGACGTCTCTCAAATCGACATCACCGCCGACGGTTGGGATCTTTTGCTCTCTTACGTTCCGAGGGGAAAGGACGGCTCCTATACCGCCAAGCTTGCCGCGGCATTCGAGGAGAGCGGTGACCGCTCCCGCCTTGCCGCCGTTATGAATGACGCAGTAGCGCTTTCGGCATCCGTTTTGGAAAAGCTTTTGCCCGAGGACATTGCCGCTCTGCGTGAGGGTGAGAGGGAAGTGCTTATCAACTCTATCTTTTCTCGCTTTGACGAGGAGGATTGGAGCTTGTTTGCATCTCTGACCTCTATTCCGCTTGCAAACGGGCAATACTCCGCGCTTGCTATCGAGCAATACGGTAGTCAGGCATATCTTTCCTATATTGCAAGCATGAAAACAGTTAGTCTTGCAGAACTGCGTGCCGCCGTTGGCAGTGCGGAATTTTATCAAACGCTAATCGATTACCTTGCCGCCCTTTGTCCGGCAATATCCTACGAGGTGAATGCATGATTCAAGCAACCAACATTCAAAAAAGCTATAACGGCGAGCGCGTGCTTTTTGGCGTGTCGCTCGATATTGCCGACGGAGAATTCGTCTCTATCATGGGCGAGAGCGGTAGCGGCAAAAGCACCTTTCTCTCCATTCTGGGCGGCTTTTTAGATGCCGATGCAGGTGAGGTTTTACTCGACGGGGAAAAGGTTTCCTCTATGACCGAGAGTCGCTTGGCACAAATTCGCTGCAGCACACTGGGCTTTGTTTTTCAAGGATACAAGCTTATTCCCACGCTCACGGCAAAAGACAACATTTTGCTCCCTGCCGTTCTTGGCGGAAAAAGTGAGGATGAGCTCAAAGAATATTTGGGCAGCTTGGCAAACGCTCTTGGCATTGAGGGAATGCTTGAAAAATTCCCCGATCAGCTCTCGGGCGGTCAGTGCCAAAGAATTGCCATTGTGCGTGCCCTGCTTTACAAGCCCAAGATCTTGATATTGGACGAGCCCACAGGCGCTTTGGACAGTGCCATGGAGAAGCGCGTCATGGAGCTGCTTACACAGGTCAACCGCGAGCTTGGCACCACCGTCGTTCAGGTAACCCACAGCAAAACCGTGGCAGAATACGGCAACCGCATTGTGTATTTGAAAGACGGTAAGATCGTATGAAGCTACTACTAAAACACATTTTCAGAAGCATCGGCAAAAAGCCGTTGCAGCCCGTTATTATCATTTTGACGTTGGCACTTGCTATGGCAACAGCGATCTTTGCGTTTACCATTGCAGATACCATGCAGGACGAGATTGAGGCGGCACAAACGGCAAAATACGGCAACGCGCATTTTATGGTTACCGTTGGTAATGCATCTGACTCGCGTTTTCTGTTTGCCGATGATATCACCGACGTGCTCGGCGAGGGGGCAAAAGTGGTGGGCTGCTACGAGCTCCCCTTGATATTAAAGGGCACCGATGCCACTACCATTGGCGTTGCAACCGAGTTTGAACGCTTTTGCGACGTATTTGATCTCTCCTTTGCAGAATACGGAAAAGTGACCGAGGGGGCTCTTGGCGACGTTGCCTTTGTCAGTACCGAGTTTGCCGAGAAATATCATCTTGGTGTTGGTGATACCTTATCAGTTGAAACGATGGGATACACTAAGGAGTACCGCATAGAAGGCGTGTCAACACTTCCGTTTTTGGCATCTTATGACGTAATGGTTGACATTAGCAGCGTTGTTCGCATTTTTGCAAGTAACTCCTTGCTTTTTTCCGCCATTGGCGAGGATTTTAAGCCCTGCAACAAGGTGTACGTTAATATACACGGTTGCAAGGATATAGACCGCTATGGAGCGATCGAGCTTCTAAAAGGGGACTCCCGCTTTGAGGGGAAACGTTTTGAGGATTTGGTAGGATTGGAAATCAGACAGGCCAACTATCCTGTACTCAAGGTTATCATCAATTTTGCGGTAGCACTTGCTGCACTGCTTTCGGCGGTCGTTGTTTTTTGTTGTTTCTACATTTTAGCAAACGAAAGAACCGAAGAGAATCAGGCCCTTATGTATTCAGGCGCTATGCCCCGGCTGCTTTGGGGCATGCAATATGCCGAGGTGCTTTTATATTGGCTCTTTGGCGTTCCCTTGGGAATGCTTTTGGCAATTCCTGTTACAAAGCTCATACCCCGTTTTGTGGGAATACAGTATATCGAACCCGCTATCGAGTTTTTATCCGTTCTCAAAAGCGCACTCATTTTGTTGGCCGTATGTGCAGTGACAACTGCGTTTTTCATTGTTGTTGGCGGACGTATGCAAAAAGCGGGTACAGTGAACAAATCCATTCCCGTTAAGTGGATCTTGTATCTGTTGTTGGCGATAGCCGGTTTGCTCGGCTTGATGTATCTGCTGCCTGCAAATCCGCGTCTGGCTGTTTTTGTTATCACCCTCGCGGCAGTCGTTACTCTCATTTTTTGGAGTGTTCCGCCCTTGATCGGGGGCGTTGCATCTGCTATTGAGAAGCGTATGCGGAACTCGAAAAAAAGACGAATCATCACACTGCGTTATGCACTAAAGAATATTTGTTCACTCAAGCTCTTGCATAACATTGCGCGCTTGGGAGCTCTCATTGTGATCATCATTCTGTTGATTTCCTTGGTGTTTATCAGTGTAGAGGCACAGGTGCAGGGATTCGAGCACATATTTGAAGCCGACTACGCCGTACTCAATGCAACCGACCGTTGCTATCAAAAAACGCAGACCTGCCAAAGTGTCCAAAGCATTCACCGCGCATATATGACACAAAGCAGCTGGGGCATGGTTGTTTCGGCAGATGACACGTCGGCGTTTGCCGAATGGATGAACGTTGACCGTCAACCAAAAGGCAATGAAATCATTGTCAGTGTGGGCACTGCAAATACGAACAATCTCAAGGTGGGCGATCTCTTTGCAATGGATTTAGAGGGAGCAAAATACGAGTTTGTAGTCGTCGAGATCGCAAAGGTATGTGCTAACTATATGGCCATTAACTGCGAGGATGTTGGAATCCCGTACAACATGCTGTTGGTCAAGGGTAGCGAGGGCGTTACCAAATCGGCACTCCTGAACGATCTTTCGCAAACCACGGCAAGTGAGCTTGCCCCCATTACCGAGGTCAACACGCTACTGGCTCGCTTTATCAGCGCTGTGCAGACCTACATAGATGCAGGAAAGGTCCTGCTTGCTGTATTTATCATCTTTTCGCTCATAGGTATGGTGGACATCTTTTGGGAGAGCTTGCGCGCAAGACGCGAGGAGTTCGGTCTTTACCGCCTTGCGGGCATGAGCTGTCGGGATTTGCGACTGATGAAGGTATCCGAGCTTGTTATCACCGTTTTGTTCGGCTTAGCAATCGGACTTGCCGTGTTTGTCCTTGCCGCCTTTGTAGTCAACAGAGGATTGAGCTCACGCGGCCTTGAGGTGCTTCGCGGTGTATGGCTCTTCTTTAGCAACAAATAAAAATAAAAGAGCCGTCCGAGATCTTCTGGGACGGCTCTTTTTGTGTCGCTGGGGGATTTAGCGATAACTGAATTTGATACGCTTGATCAAAATTGCCGAAGCAATACCGACCACAATGCCGGCGACCGTTCCCGATACCAACAGGAAGGGCAGGTAATAGACAACGACGTTTGTGCTGAGCATAAAGGATGCCGCCGCAATTTGTCCCACGTTGTGCATCACACCGCCTGTGACGCTGATTGTGACCTCTGTTAAGGGCGTTAGCTTCTTGAGCAGTATCATAGCACCCAAACTCAAGGTCGCGCCGCAAACGCTGTAAATCAAGCTCACAGGCGAACCAAAGAGCATAGAGATAAGGAGCACGCGAATGATGGAGACGGTAACGGCTTCTTTTATACCAAGCTTATAGAGCGTAAAAATGACCGCGATATTGGCAAGCCCCACTTTTACACCGGGAATCGCAACAAAGGCGGGAATGCGGCTTTCAATAAAGGAGAGGATCATTGCAAACGCAATGATAAAAGCCATTGTGGTCAGTTGCAGAGTTTTCTTGTTTCTCAAGGCAATCCCTCCTTAGGAAACAAAGTCAACACCGCCATCGGTAACGTCGCCCTTAACGGTGATGGCAATTTTGTTCGGCAAGCAAATAATCGTTTGCCCAACGTACTGTATCTTTCCTGTTTTCTCACAAGTGTGGTCGGGGCAATTTGAATAGTTCAAATATGCCTGTCCGTCCTTGATAACAAGATTATTTGTGCCGCCATTGAGGGAATATTCGGCGTTCTCATTCAACGGATAGGTAGCAACCACATTGCCGTCAATTTCAACCACAACGACCGCGCCCTCTTCTTTGGAGAGTGTTACAACCAGGAGAAGCACGAGGGAGACAAGAAGAATTGCCGAGATGATGATAATATCCAAGCGGTATTTCTTTTTTGGGGTAGAGGTTTGATCTTCCATAATATCTTCTCCTTTCTTCGTCGTTTTTATAGGGTGGAACACGTTTGATAGTATTCCACCCATTTTTCATAAATTAGTGTGCGCCGCAGATAAAATTATCTTCGTGAATGCAATGTACGGGGCAGACCTCAACGCATGCGCCGCAGCCGGTGCAGAGCGAATAGTCGATGGTTGCCAAGTTGTTTTCCACCTTAACGGCGCCGTTGGGGCATGCCTTTTGGCACTTCATACAGCCAATACAGCCGTTGGTGCAAAGTTTGCGCGTAATGGCGCCCTTATCGTGGTTAGAGCATTGAACAACAACCTTAACGGTGTCATTTACAAGCTTAATGATGTGGTTGGGGCATTCGCGAACGCACATGCCGCAGCCAATGCACTTTTGGGGATCTACCAAAGCCACACCGTTTTCAATGTGAATGGCATTCTTGGGGCAAACACGTGTGCAGTCGCCGTAGCCGAGACAGGCATAAATGCAGGTTTTATCACCGTTATAAACAAGGTTGGCGGCAATACAGCTCTTAAGACCCGTGTAGTCATATTTTCTTTCGGTAGCATCGCAGGTGCCGTGGCAGGCAACGTATGCAACCTGCTCAACAACATCCTCGGCCTCAACGCCAAGAACATCTGCAATGGTTTTCGCGGTTTTGTCACCACCGGGAACACAAAGGTTCGTTTTGCTCTCGGTGCCTTCAGCCAATGCCTTCGCATAGCCGTCACAGCCGGTATAGCCGCATGCGCCGCAGTTTGCACCGGGCAGGCACTCTCTGATTGCCTTTGCGGTCTCGTCTTCCTTAACGCCAAAGAAAACGTTGGAAAGGGTAAGCAGTACCGCACAAACAATTGCGATCACGCCAAGAAGGATGGTAGGAATAAGAATGGTCATTTTGTTACCTCCTTATGCACCAAGCAGATTTTCAACCACGCCCGAGAAGCCGAAGAAGGCGAGTGCTACGATAGAAGCCGCAACAAGAGTGATCGGAATTCCTTTGAAGCACTTGGGGGCGGGGCAGTTTTCAATTCTCGAGCGAACACCTGCAAAGAGAACCATTGCCAAGAGGAAGCCAAGACCTACGCCAAGGGTAGACACCATAGACTCAAGGAAATTGTATTTTGCGGTAATGTTGTTCAAGGTGACGCCAAGCACGGCACAGTTGGTTGTAATCAGGGGTAAGTAAATACCCAAGGACTTATGCAGCGAGGGGATAAACTTTTTAAGAATGATCTCAACGAACTGAACGAGAGACGCGATAACGAGAATGAATACGATGATTTGCAGATAGGTATAGTCGGGAGCGAGGATGTAGTGGTAGATGGGCCAGGTTGCAGCGGTTGCAACCAACATAACAAAGGTAACGGCAACACCCATACCGGTTGCTTGGTTTACCTTTTTGGAAACACCCAAGAAGGGGCAAATTCCAAGGAACTGCTGCAGGACGTAGTTGTTAATGAGAACGCCGCCCATCAAAATGAGAATGAGTTGCTTAAGCATTTTCTTCTACCTCCTTGTTGGCATTGCTTGCACAAGAGGACTTGTTGCAGGTCGCGCTCGAGGGGCAGCCCTCACAAGAGAAGGACTTTCTCTTAACGCCACCCTTCTTTTCGGTCAGCTTGTTCATCACAGCGATAACGATACCGTAAACGAGGAAGCCGCCGGGAGCTTGGGTGAGGACGGGGATCTTGTAGTTGGTCAGGAAGGGGATCTCGATGCCTGCAAAGGTCGCGTTGCCGATCACCTCACGCAGGGTTGCCATCAAAAGCAGAGCCACGAGGAAGCCAAGGCCCATACCAACGCCGTCGAGTGCGGAATCGAGTACGTTGTTCTTGTTTGCATACATTTCGGCTCTACCGAGAATGATGCAGTTAACAACGATGAGTGCAAGGTAAACACCAAGCATATCGTAAATTTCGGGCAAGTACGCTTGCAAAAGCATTTGCACGGCGGTTACGAATGCCGCAATAATAACGATATAGCAGGGAATGCGAACAGAATCGGGAATGATTTTACGAAGTGCGGAGATAACCACGTTCGAGCAGATCAAAACAATGGTTGCCGCAATGCCCATCGAAAATGCAGAAATCACCGAGGTGGTGGTTGCAAGCGTGGGGCAAGTTCCGAGAACGAGAATCAAAACGGGGTTTTCCGCAATGATTCCGCGAAGAATAATTAAGAGCTTATTTTCTTTTGTCATTATCCTTCACCTCCGTTTGCGGTCAGAATTTCAAATGCAGCGAATGCTGCCTTAACAGCTTTTTGGTATCCTGCAGTTGTGTAGGTTGCACTGGCAATTACGCCCTTGTCGGTATTGTCGGGGGCAATCTGGTCCACCATGTAGTCGGGATGAGTTACGGTAATGACGATATCAGATGCGGAAGATCCTCTGAACTGGTCGTAGTAATCTTCGGTAGCACATGCGTCACCGTATCCCTTGGATTCTTTGTGAGAAACCGTCAGACAGTCGATGATCTTACCGTCTGCCGAGATGGAAAGCTTGATTTGAATAGGCGTCTTATTTCCGTATTCAAAACCGGCTTGATAGCCCTTTGCTTCAAGATCAAATACATAGTTGCCACTGTCGGTAACGTAAATCTTCTTTACAATCTTGGTATCAATACCTTCGGGCAGCTCGGTGATTTCGGTTATTGTACTGTTTGCGATAACAGTATTTGCAGCAAGGATCGCTTCTGCATTTGCAGCACCTGCGGTTGCAAGTGTACCGTCTGCCTTAACGCCAACAAAGGTTTCGCCAACGACGAATACTCTGCCGCTGTTATCTGCAGCTACGTAAACGGCATCGATTCCCTCGATGATCTCGGTTGCAAACCACTTGGTAAATTCTACGCCTGTGGTACCGAGAGCTGCATTGCAGTTATCTTGCAGGATTTGCTCGGGCGTTCTTGTATCAACGCTTGCACCGCCTGCGATAGCTGCTGCCTGCAGGGCTGCTTTGATAGCATCACCATACGCTCTGGATGTCAGCGTTGCGCCGCTTACAAGATGGGGAGCAAAGTTATCAAGGTTCATACCCTTATATGCACCTTCGGTGCCCTCTAAATTGGGGAATACCTTTGCATCATAATCGTCGGTTTCTTGGTCGGCAATTACCTTGGTTC
This sequence comes from Eubacteriales bacterium, assembly GCA_045656885.1. Lineage (GTDB taxonomy): Bacteria > Bacillota > Clostridia > Oscillospirales > CAG-272 > UMGS1865. The sequence continues at coordinate 16,692 of JAZORZ010000011.1, read as the reverse complement.
CAACGATCTTTCCCTCGGTATCAATACCGATAAGAATGATCAGTCCGGAGTTCTTACCGGTAACGTTTGCCTGGAATACGTAACCGCCGTCGGCCTTGTAGCCCTTGGTGATGACTGCGGGATAGCTTGCATCGAGTGTGATCTCTTCAAAGTTCTTGCCGTCGGGCAGAACTACAAGGAGCGCTTCGTTTGCCGCAGCATTTTGTGCGGCTTCAATTATCGGAGCGGTGATAGAGTTGATCAGGGAAAGCATGAGTGCTACGATGAGGCAAATAGAGCCGAGAACAACGGTCGGCATAATTTGTTTCTTCATAATCATTTACCTACCTTTCCGAACGGCTTTCTCGCACACAGCTTTTCAATATAGGGGGAGAGAATGTTCATCAGGAGAATTGCAAAGGATACGCCCTCGGGATAAGAGCCCCAGAAGCGAATGAGGATAGTGATAACGCCGCAGCCAAATGCAAATACCATTTTGCCAAGTGTGTTGATGGGAGTGGTGGAGTAGTCGGTGATCATAAAGAACGCCGCCAAGATCAAGCTGCCGCCAAGAACCTGGTAAAGAGCTACGGTGAGATCTTGCTTAATGATGAGAGAGAGCAGGAATACGGTTGCAATGTAGATAACGGGAACCTGCCACTTGATAACGCGGCGGAAAATGAGGTAAAGGCCGCCAACGATGAGTGCCAATGCAGAGGTCTCACCAATGGCACCGGCTCTGTTGCCAAGGAACATATCTACAAGAGAGGGAAGCTCTGCGTCGGTGCCGAGCTTAATAATCTCGAGAGGTGTTGCGGTTGCAACAAGGTCAACACCGCCAAGCGTGGGAGCGGTTGCGCCGCCAATGCTTGCAGAAAAAGCAATGATCAAGAATACTCTTGCAGTTGCTGCAGGGTTTGCAAAGTTGCAGCCAATGCCGCCAAACAGACATTTGACAACAACGATCGCAAAAACGGAACCTACGATGCAATGGAAGATATCTGCCTTAGCAGGAAGACTGAGCGCGAGTATCAAACCGGTTACCACAGCCGAGAGGTCTGTTACCGTTTGTTCCTTTTTGATAAGAAGATTGAACAAGAATTCGGAAAGAACCGCGGTAGCAACGCAAACCAGAATGGTTACGATTGCCCTCCAACCGAACAGGATCGATCCTGCAACTGCCGCGGGAAGGAGCGCGATGATAACGTCTCGCATAATGCTCTGCGTCGTGGTTTTCGACTGAATATGAGGAGACGATGATGCAATCAATTTTTCCATTTTTTCTACCTCCTTACTTAAGCGTTGCCTTGTGGGCTTTGTATTCGCGCAGGGAGTTTTTCGCTACGCGGATGTTTTCGGCAAGAGGACGTGCTGCAGGGCAAGCATAGGTGCAGCAGCCGCACTCCATGCAAAGGTTGATGTGAGCGTCCTCCAGCATAGCCATACGCTCGTCAACGCTTTCTGCCTTCAACGCTTTTACAAACGCTGTGGGATTGAGGGAATGGGGGCAGCTCTCTACGCATCTGCCGCAGTGAATGCATGCAGTCACCTTTTTGCCAAGTGTTTCCTTTTCGGTCAGTGCGGTAATTGCATTGGTGGTCTTTACAACCGGCTCGGCGAGCATGTATGCGGCACGACCCGTCATAGGGCCGCCAACAATCACCTTGCAATGGGTGTCGGTCAGTCCGCCTGCAAAATCGATAATATCGGCAATGGGAGTACCGATGGGGGCGATCACGTTCATGGGCTTTGCAATGGCACTGCCGTCTACTGTGATGCATCTCTCAACCAAGGGCATACCTGTCTTTACGTACTTTGCAAGAGAGGCAAGGGTCGTAACGTTGATAACGATAACGCCAACATCGGCAGGGAATTGGTTTTCAAGAACGGTAATACCCGTTGTATTGTAGACCAAAATCTTTTCAGCACCCTGCGGATAAAGCAAAGGCAGGGGAGCAACACGAACGGTTGTATCGTCTTTTGTGAGTTCTTCAAAAACTTGAATGCACTCGGGCTTGTTCTTTTCAATGCCAAGGATAACGCTCTTGATAGAGGGAGCAACTGCCTGCAAAAGCTTAATGCCTTCGTAGACGTAGTTCGATTCATCAACCATTGTACGGGCATCGCTTGTGATGTAGGGCTCGCATTCCGCACCGTTAATGATTACGGTGTGAATGGTGCCTTTTTTAAGTGCTTCGAGCTTTGCCGCGGTAGGGAAGCCCGCACCGCCCAAGCCGACGATACCCGACTTGCGAGTAGCAGCGAGCAGAGAGTCAAGATCGGTGACTGTGGGAGCGGTAATGCCCTCGTAAACAGTCATTTCGCCGTCGCTTTCAATTCTGATCGCGGGAACGGTTTTGCCGTTGGCTCTAAGGGTATCCTCGATTTTGACGACTTTACCCGAAACCGATGCATAGATGGGGGCGGAGATGGCACCCGATGCCTCGGCAACGAGCTGACCTACGCGCACCTCATCGCCAACCTTTACAATGGGAGTTGCAAGGGCACCGATATGTTGATCCATCGGCAAAAGGATCTCCTTGGGTGTGGTAATTCTGACGGGCGCCATACCTGCAGTATTCTTGTGGTGCGTAATATGCAAGTTGCCCAAAGATTTTCTTTTGAACATAATTCTTTCCTTTTCAGTCATTTTGAATGATTTTGAGAAATAAAATGCTTGTTGTAAATGCAACGTTTGTTGACATTATCTATATTATTATACACTAAAATAATATATGTGTCAATATTTCCGTCGAAATTAGCGATTGTTAATCATTTACCAAAGAGACACCATTTGTCATTTTCATGCTTCCGTCATGGTATATCCAAAGGACATCTATGCCCCCTATCTGCTCAACGAGTGCAAGCCCTTCTTCATAAGACATGCAGAAAAGAGCGGTCGAAAGAGCGTCGGCAAGTCCGCCATCCTTTGTGAAAACAGACACGGACGAAAAAAATGCGGAGGGCATGTTGGTGTCTTTATCGATAATGTGGTGATATTTTTCACCGTTAACGTAATAGAAGCGCTCGTAGTCTCCCGAGGTTACAAGGGAGAGGTCTTTGATGGAAACACGGCAAGCAAAGCTTTCGGTGGATTCTTTGTTGGGGTTGGTAATTCCTGTTATCCAACCGTTTCCGCTAACCTTTTCACCAATGGCACGAATGTTGCCGCCAAAATTCAGAACGTATGACGTAACACCGCGAGAAATGAGGAGCTGTGCCGCTTTTTCGGTGGCGTATCCTTTCGCGATTGCACCTACATCAAGACGCATTTGGGGATCTGCCAAATATACCGTGCGTTCTTCTTTGTTGATAATGAGGTTGTTGATATCGGTGTGCGTGGCTGCTTCTGTAAGCGCTTCGGGGGAAGGGATAGCGGCGGTTGTGGGATCGTATTCCGCATTTTCACGTGCATCGTGCCAAAGCTTCAAAACAGAACCCAAGGCAATGTTGGTCTCACCGCCTGTCAGTGTATAAATATCCTTGCAGTAAACAAGAAAATCGATCAGTTTTGCATCAACGGTAACGGGGGCAATGCCGGCATTTTTATTGATGGTTTTGATGTTATTGACACCGGAATACTCATAATAGATGTCAAAAAGTTGATGGTATTCCTCGAGCAAATTTTTGACTGCTTCACAGTTTGCGGCAAACTCCTGGGGAGTGTCCCCCTTATACGAAAAAATTGCCGAAACGGTGTCGAAAAATTCGTAATATGATTTTGCCTGTGATGGCGGATCTTGCTTTGATGGTTCTTCCTCGGGGGTGCAGGCACCCAAGGAGAGGGCAAGCATGAAAAAGCAAACCAAAAGAGATATTATTTTTTTGATTTTCAACGGTAATCAACCTCCTGTTTTGGTGAACGGTTGTGTTGCGTCAGATGCGGTGAAAGGAGAAATGAAAAATTACGCAGGACGGTATCGAAATGACACCGTCCTGCGGACGACTCATGCTGTAAAAGTAGATTATCTTGCTGCCTTAACAGCTGCTACGATAGCAGTCTTAAAGCTTGCGGGGCTGTAGGGCATGGTGCAACCTGCAACGCCTTCAATTGCAAGACCTTCAATGTTAGCAGCGGTCTTGCCTGTAGCACTTGCAGCAAAAGCGTTGGATTGAGTGGTCCAAGAGCCGGAATCCATCATATAGTCATCACCTTGCTCACGCTTAGTCTTGGAGAAGTTGTCCTTTTCTGCGCCGTTTTCACCAATGTTTTGGAATTCAACTTCTGCACAGTCAAGAATAGAAGCAACAACTGCGCCGTCAGCCAAAACTGCACCTGCAAAGTCTGCAACGAGCTTAACGTTGGTAGCATCACCGGAAACGGTTCCGAGTGCGCTCAAGCCGGCAGTGAGGTTGGTGGAAGCAGTCTTGAAGGTTACCTTTGCGGTGCTGTTGAATGCGTTATCGATTGCCTTGAGAAGGTCAACAACGTCGAAAGTGCAGCTTGCAGAGATTTCAGCATCGGTAAGCTTGCCGCCGTTAAGGGCAATTGCAGCAACCTCAGCTTGAGTCTTGCCAACTACGAACTTTTCGAGTTCTGCAGTTTGCTTAGCCCAAGAACCGGAGGGCATCATGTAGTTGTCGCCAAGAACAACCTTGGATGCGGGAGCGGTGGTGTTGAGAACACCGTCGGTGATCTTAGCGGTGTAGCTCAGACAGTCGAGTCTGCAAAGAACAATCTTGCCGGCAGCATCGGTAACGATGGTAGCAACGGTCTCGTCAAGCTTAAGACCTTCAAGGTCTTTCGCAACAACTACACCAATTGCAAGGGTATAGGTCTTTTCTACAGGGGTGTTATTAACATTGTTGTCAGGAGTGGTCTCTTCATTGTTGTTTTTGTTGCATGCAACAAGAGCGGTAACAACGAGGAGGAGCGCGATGAGCAGGGATACGATTCTTTTCATTGTGTTTTCTCCTTTTGTTTTTTGTTTTTTGAAATTTTATATTTCGCTCCAATATTATACCCGATTTTAAGCGTTTTGTCAAGGGCTTTTTGAAAATTACTTAAATGTAATATATATAATATAGTCGTGGGGGAAGTGAAATGTATTTTTTGCACTCTTTAGTTGACGGATAGGGAAACATGTGGTATAATGAGAGCGTACAAAATTTAATGATGAATAGCGAGGTCATTATGAAAAAAGAATCAAAAAAGATATGGAAAAGAATACTCCTTGGTGTTGGTATTTTCCTGGGGGCTGTTTTGTTGGTTGTTTGCGGCTTGGCGTTGGCGGGTAATCTGTATGCCAAAAGCAAGAGTGCCGACGATATCCCCGCGCACGTAGAGCTCGTACCCAATGATTTTGGCACTGTTGTGGCGGTCGGCCGTGGCCTTTACGATGCTGAGGGCAACCGCTTTGATATTAAGGGTATCAATTTTGGCAATCTTTTTATTGCTGAGGGTTGGATGACCGTAAACTCTGTAGGCGCACTTTATAACAAGGACGGTAGCTTTCAAAGTGTTAACGAACAGGGCGTTGTAGAGGCATACGAGGAGATATACCAAGAAGAATTTGATGCCATTTTTACAGAACGTATTGCAAAAGGCGACTTTACACAAGAGCAGGTCGACCAAATGCTCGATGCCTTCTTCTATGCTTATTGCACCGAGGCAGATTTTCGACTCATCAGTGATACGGGTTTGAACACCATTCGTCTGCCCATGTACTACCGCAACTTTATGGAAGGCCCCGACGATGCCCTGACCATGCGCGCCGATGCCTTTGAAAAGCTCGATTATTTCCTCACGCTTGCACAAAAATATGATCTCAAGGTCATCATCGATATGCACGGCGTTGTGGGCGGACAGTCCGGCTTTGAGCACAGCGGCACACGTGACATCGATTTTTGGACGAACGAGACCTATATTCAATCGATGTGTGAGCTTTGGAAGAACATTGCCAGCTACTACGTCAACGAGCGTCCCGACCTCGCGTCCACCATTTTGGCATACGATCTTGTCAACGAGCCCACCAATCGCAACGAGATCGGCACAGGCAAATTGCAATGGCAGGTGATGGACCGCCTTTATGATGCTATCCGCGAGGTAGACAGTCACCACGTCATTTCCATCGAGGGCGTTTGGTACACATCCTCGCTCCCGAACCCTGAAAAATATGGGTGGGAAAACGTACTTTATCAATACCATTTCTACAATTGGAACCACGATAAGGGCATTTCCAACGAGATGTTCTACACCCTGATGAATGCGCTTTATATGTTCTCTGACTATGATGTGCCCAAGTTTGTTGGCGAATTCAACTTCTTTGCCGACAAAGATGCATGGGATAAATATCTGCACGAATATGACGAGCTCGGTTGGGGCTGGACGGTTTGGAGCTACAAGATCATCTCGGTTGGTTGGTGGGATAATTCCTGGGGACTTGTTGTGCACAAAATGTTCCTCGAAAACGATCCCGAAACGCCCATCGAGGACTACAAGCTCAAGCTCGATATTCGCACTGCATCCTATGAGGAAATTATGGATGCGTGGTCGCACGAACAAACCAAATATGCCGGTCAAGATGGCTCCTATAAGATCTACGAGGACGGCACCCTTTACCACGTATTCAAAAAATACTTTGGCGACGATTGTAAGATCGACACGAGCGAAATCGTAAAATAATCAATACCGTAATGCAAAAAGCGGCAACCCGTGTGGGTTGCCGCTTGATTTTTTGATCAGCAAGCATAACTAAAAGACCGTCTCAAATATTTCCAAAAAAAGGGGATGCCGCAAATGGTTTTACCCACTTGTGACACCCCCAAAAGTTATGCCGGGCAAAGTGTTAACACTTCATAAATCGATTTTATAAATATTGAACTTGTTTTTTTAATGGTTTATGTTGAATTAGCCGTTCTTCTTGGTTCTGATCAGGTTCTTCATGCCCTGAATAGACTTGGAAACGGCTTCGTTGGAGGTAAATGCGAAGCACATCTTGTCTCCGGGAACAACGAGTCTGAATTCTTCGGCCTCGATGGAGTCATCGTTACGGTCGATAGCATTGTCCTTCTTAACCTCAATAGAGGTGGTACCGGTGGAAACGGAAACGATGTCAGAGTAGAAGAATTCTTGAGTGTTTTCGGTCTTCTTATCTTCGGTCATCTTGAAGTTCAAGGTGTAGATGAGTACTTGATCCTTGGTGAAGAAGAGCCAAGTGATTTCGTTGTGGTTAGTTCTTGCAACGCCATCCTTGCCATAACGATAGTAGCTATCGTATTTCTTACCGGAGATATAGAAGGGATCTGCCTGGAAGTCTTCTTCGATAACGCCAACCTTGTTCATGCCGGTTGCCTTCGGGTTCAGCTTGTTCAGCTTTTCTTGGAAGAGCTTATCAAATTCTGCATCCCAAGTATTTCTACGGGTGTTGTAGTTTGTTTGCCACTCTTCAGCTGCCTTCTTTTCCTTAGCGATCTTCATCATGGGAAGTCCGATGAGAACAAAACCAAAGATAAGGGTAAGGATGAGACCTACGGGAGCGAAAACAAAAATCAAAACAACGGAAATAAGGAGCAAAAGAATTTGCTTAAAGGTCAGCTTAAACTTGGAAACAGAGGGTTTATCTCCCAAGTTATAATTGCGTGTAAAATAATCATTAATGTTAAACTTATTCATGATTTTTTTCCTTTCTTAAAATAAAACAAGTTCAAATTTACCAAAAGTAATAGAGATAGGGGTTACAGACAAGGGGGACGCTCTACGCTCAGCAGTGAATACATCTCTTGAATTTCCGAAAGGGAAACGCCATATTGACGAGCCAGCATAAACTCTTCCTTGTAGTTCGGCTTTACACGGAAGCATTTTTTCTCAAAGTAATCGTATTTGATGTAAGCAAGAAGGTAATGGTAAATTCCTTTTTGCTGATGCTTGGAGGCCTCGTTGAGATATGCAATTGCTTTGTCAATATCGACCTTCTGCTGTTGGAAGGCACGCTTACCCTTTAAGGTTGCAATAGCGGCATAATAATAAACATCGGGGTCCGAACCGGGGGCGTTCATTGCCTCTTGAAGGGTGGACAGTGCGCTGTCGTACATCTTTCTCTGCAGTTCCATCTTGCAACGGTCAAACTTGGCATTTTGTTCCTTTGCCTCACAATCGCCGCATTTATGCGTATATACGTCCATGTGATTTGAGCAGAAAAATTTTCCGCACACCTTGCATTGGAACAGATCCTTGGCAGAAGCAGGAATAGTTGCTCCGCAAATCTCGCAAAAAGCATCCTCTTCCTTTATTACTTGATTGTAGACATTATTATTGACTACGGAAGTATGATACGACGTATTGTAAGATCCGGTTACGTCACCTGCAATCACGTTTCCATCTCCTCCGGTTGTTTTAGGAGCTTCGCCTGTCAGATTGGTACCGCAAGAAGCGCAGAATTTTGCATTGAGAGGCACTACCTCTCCGCAAGAAAAGCATCTACGTTCTAATTTTTGTCCGCATTCCGGGCAAAAAGCACCGCTTTCGCACTCGTTACCGCAATTTGTACACTTTATCATTGGATTACACCTCGTTGCTTATTTTATTTATAGGGTAGTTCCGCACTCATCACAAACCATTCCGCCGGAAGCTTGCTTTTTGCCGCAATTGGGGCAGAATACAGTAGCAACGGGAGCGGCAGAAACTACAGTGGTCTTGCCGGCACCTGCAACTGAGGATATCGTTGTTTGCATGCCCGAGAGGAAGCGATCTTGATTACGCTCGGAATCATGGTGAACACGGTCAAGTTCGGCCTGTTTTTGTGCAAGCTCGCGTTCTTTGGTTTGTTCTTGTGCCGAAACAATATCTTTTGTAAGATTCATTTGTTGCATCAAGATTGCCTTCAAATCTTCGCTATGCTGTCTGGTCAATTCGGCAGTTTTGTCGTTTTGTGCTGCCATTGCATCTGCTTCAAACTTTTTAGCAAGTGCTGCAGCAGCTTCGGGAGTAATATTGGGGTTGGCAGCCATAATTTGCTCAAAGGACATGGTGGCGTAAATTTTCTGATGCTCAATCTCGGCCTCTGCCTGCAAACGTTGTGCCTCCATTTGACGGTTATGCTCATCTTGCTCACGCTCCAAACGCAGGGCCTGTGCTTGACGGAGCAAATCCATCTTGTTGGCCATTTGGCGTTTTTCAAAGTCGAAATCTGCCTCTCTGCGCTCATCGGCAAATTGTGCTGCCATACGCATTCTTTCAATTTCGTTCAGGGCTAACTGATTGCCGATCTCGATTTCCCATCTAAGAGCTTCTTTATCATGCTCAATACGGTTTTGAATGGTTGCCATGGCTAACTCGTGTGCATGACCTTGATCGTCCATGTCAGCGCGATGTGCAATGTTGCGCTTCAGAGCTTCAAGCTCCTCCTCGCTCAACAATCTGGTCTGCTCAAGCTTGTTCAAAGCAACGGTCTTATCGTTCTCTGTAGTTGCCTGACGCAATTCGGCTTGTGCCTCCATCAGCTCAACAAACTGAGCGTGGCGATCTTGATTAACAAGGTGATCCTCGTTGATCTTATCCATGAGCGCTTGGAAATCCACGTGCTCACGCGCCATTTGAAGCTCATTGCTGTTTTCTACGCTTTGCAGACGGTTGAGGAATTCGTTTCTCTGTTGCAGATGTTCCAATTCCAACTCAGCTACGTAAAGTTCCTCTTTTAATTGGCGGATACGCTCGAGTTCTTCGCGCGATGCAGTTAAGCTGATGATCTGCGAAACGGTCAAATAGGGGTAAACATTTTGTACCTTTGTTTGCAGGGCATCAAGCACACGCGCTACGAGAGCAGGATTGTTTTCCACCTCCTGAGGGGGAACAGAAGCAAGCTCTTGGTTGATTACGGTCTGTACATAGATTTGCAGGGATTCTGCAAAGCTTTCGGCGGTAACCATCTTCTTGTCAACCAAATGTCCCTCAAAGAAATCATTGAGGTTTGTAATCTTGCACAGAACATGCAATCCAATGTCGGAGCGAATGTTTGCGGTAGAAACCTGTTTGAGGTCATATACCAACGGAAATTCTACGCCACGAACGAGAATAACCGTGAAGATTGTTTTTACACCGGTTTCATCTCTGGTTGCACCGCGGCGATGACCGAACAATGCAGAAACGCCGTTTGCGATATGGTTTGCAATCTTTTTGAAGAAATCGGCAACGGGATGCTTGCTTTCGGTTGCGGGAAGCTCGTCTACAAAATCCTTGAAGGAGTAGGTTCCGCTCTCGAGAGTTGCGGCATATTTTCCGTTGACGAAGAACAATGCTTTGGTACCGGGGGTTACATAAACGCCCTTAATTGTTTTGTATGCGGCAATCTCTTTTTCGTCGATCTTTACTGCTACCTGTCCGGGAAGAATATGCCAAGTAACGAAGTTCGCAATTTGGTCGATATTTCTGGTGTCTTCACCGGAGTCCTTGTTTTGAGAAGGACGAATCTCTTGATTCGAATTGGAAGTCGAATCGCTCACGGGATTGCCACAAAATCTGCAAAACTTTGCCGAAGCTGAAATTTTTTTGTTGCAATGAGGGCAAGAGACCTCTGTTGCAGCCGGTTGCTCCTTGGAAACGGATGTAACAGGTGTTCCGCAAAATCTGCAAAATTTTGCACTGTCGTTGATTTCTTTATTGCATTGGATGCATTTCATGGTTGTGATCCTCCGTAATATTTGTGTCTTTATTTATTTTGAGTATCTTCTATTGGGTACAAAATCTCAACAGTCTCTGCAAGAAAGACCTCGTGTTCATCAAATGCTCCCTGCAGTTCCACATATTTTCCGTCAAATGGCTTTAATAGGTTGCCTTCAAAGGAAATGTCGTCAGTTTTCCAAATGCGTACAAAGTTTGCATTTCCCAAATACAAAAAGGGAAACACGCCTTGGCTTTTGGATCCAACGTTTGAAGGTCGAAAAACAACTGTTCCTTTCAAATCGCTCGCCCTCGTTTCTGTATTTATTTTGAAATATAGACTCGGTCAATTTTTCCCTTGTCGTCAAGGTAGATGTTTAACAGATCCACTCTGTCATTGTGTGCCTTTGCATACGAGGCCTTGTAGCCCTTATAGCCGGACACAGTGTAATACTTCGGGGTTGTATCAGCAAATCGAGTTTGATGTAGCTTAACGAAATCGGAAGCAGAATCGGAAATCTGTTTTGAAACCTTTGTCAGCTTTAATTTTACTGCGCGGCTAACATCGGGCATTTCCAATCTCAAGCCCGAAAGCATCGAACCGGATTCCTTGGAGAAGCTTGTTTTGGCTGCTGTACTGTAAAGCAACTGTGCCGTAGGATCTCCGTAGAGTGCAAACGACATAGTTGTTTTGACGTTTTCACCGTCTCTTTCACAAGCAAGCAGATCTCTTAATGCCATATTGTAAGCATCACCTGTTCGATAATTTTGAGCAATGTATTTTGAAAAATGTCCAACCAAAATATCAGCAGCACAGGGGGAGAATCCAAGTTCCAAATGAACGTTACCGATACCGTATGCAATTTGGGTGGATCCTACATATCCGATACAACCGTTTTGCACGGCGGTCATCAGTACGCTTTGTGCATTGCCTTGGCGAATAATTGGTTTAGCACCGTAGCATGCCTCGGTGGCAAGCACGTATCCCCAGTAATTTTCAGAAGGAAGACATTGCGGCGCAAATGCGGGAATGCCGTCACCGTTTACCCAATAATCGTGTTGACCGCTACCGTGAAGGTTAAAACAGAACAAATTGCGATCCCCGTTGGACGGAATGACGGAGAGTGCTTCTACCGGAAGAAATGAATGGGAGGGGCACTCATAAAAATCGGGGGAAAGATAATCGAAATTGAGATGTGAAACGGCAGCCCATTCTTTTGCTGTCAGGGCGAGTGCTTTGGTAAAGGAGTCGCGTTGCTCCAGCCCTACCGTATTCAGCATATAGCGGCATGCTTCGTCAAATCCCGTGCAAGGGTCTGCGGGGATTCTTCCAACGGCAAGCTTTGGCGTAGAAGCGGCACCGTCAAAGGGGGAACGTGTATCCAGCACGATATAGGGCAAATCCGAATCAACGTATCGGTCGGAATCATTGTGGCCGGATGGATCATAAAGTGCGTTATCCCATTTTATCGATTGGATTGCTTTGCGGTCTCCTACGATCAGGAGATATTCGGGGAGGGCAACGTCGCAAATTTCCTTTAGGGCTTTTACTACGAAATCCACCTGTGAAACATCACCCGAAAAGGGCTTATGCTTGACGCATTGTGTTGCCATATCCAAAACGCAATAGCAAACGTGACACTCTGCGCGATAGGCAATATACTCGCTCAAGGAATACTCAAAATCCTCAAGCGATGTGTTGGGACAGTCGGTGGTATTGGTTAAAAGAATACCAAACGACTGATCTCTTCTCTCGGCAAGAAGGTTTTTGAGATCGTTTTGCCAGGTCTTGCTCTTAAAAACATTAAAGTTTTGATCTGTGCTTGCTTTTGATACAGAACGAGAGGAACCTGATTTTTTTTCTTCTTCTATCTCTATTTTGTGTCCGCAGGCGTCACAGAATAGAGAATTTGGTTCCAATCTGTTTCCACAATTTTCGCAGAAAAGCACGGATTCTTTTGTAGAATAGAGTTTCATTCCAAATACCGCCTATCTTTTAGAGTTCATTGCCTTTTTTAATACGGAGACTCCAAGCGTACGGTTCAAATCACGTACGTGAATGTTGCCGTCAAAACGAACATTTATCCATATTTAATTGTAGCACAGTAAGTAGGTATTGTCAAGCCGAATTTCCTCTTTTTATGAATTATTTTGCATTTTTATGGGTTATTTTGCATTTCTATGGGTTATTTTACATTTTTATGAGGAATTCACATCAAAATCTTCAAAAGAAAGCAAGAGGTTCTGACACTTGTCTTTTGGTAAGCGTCAAGATCGATAATCTATTGGCACATCAGTATAGTAATTAACTACATACAACCGAGGGTGTGCGAGAAATCGCACACCCTCTAAAATTTTTTAACTTTTTTATTTTTCTCTCTAATTTGTAACACATTTGTAACGCCCTGTATGATATACTAACGCTGTCATAATAACAAAACGGTACTACCGGTACCGAAAGACAGAAAGGAAGGAATTTAACTATGAAGAGAATTTTTGCAATCATTATGACAATTTGCTTGCTTGCAAGCACGCTCTGCATCCCGGCTTTTGCGGCAGGCGATGCTCCTGCCGCAGGCACGGTGCTTCGCGTCAGCGCGCTGAAAAAAGACGGCACGACCATCGTAGTCATCAAAGACTACGATAACTTCGAAGACGGCTGGAACGCAGCTATGGGGCTTGCCGGTGACAGCAAAGAGCTGAAAAAGAACGCCTATGAGCGCGTTATCGTTGATTTCTACGCCGACTGGAACGCAGATGCCGGCGAGTTCACCGATGACTGGATCAACGGTGATGGATTTAAAAACGATACCATCTATATCCCCGAAGGTGCAAAAGTAACTCTCAACCTGAACGGACACACCATCAACAGAGGTCTTGAACGCACAATATCGGACGGCGAGGTTATGTATATTGAGGACGAAGCCGACGTTATCATTAATGACGGTACTATCACCGGCGGTTGCGGCGATATGGGTGATGCAGGCGCTATTGATATTCAGGACGATGCCAGAGTAACGCTCAACAACGTACACATTGTTGGCAATACCTCCGGTTGGGACGGTGCCGGAATTTTTGTCGGCTCCGGTTCAATCCTTACTGTAAACGGCGGTAGCTTCAAAAACAATGATGCCTTCGGTAAAGCTATAGCTTATAGTAGCTATGGCGGTGCCGTACACGTTGAGGGTACTGCAATTTTCGATGGCGTTGAATTTAAGGAGAATGCTGCTGTATACGGCGCCGCTATTTCTGCTGATAACGGCAACGTAGTTGTAAAAAACTGTACCTTCGATGAAAACGGCATTGAGAGTAAATATAGTGTCTCTCATACCGTTATTCACGCAGATGCGAGCAAGATCACGATCACAAACTCCACCTTTACTAATAACGGCGGAGAAGAGCTGTTCTATTTTGAGGACAGTGATGTGCTCATTGAGGGCGGTAGTATTACAGGCAACACCTCCGAGGAGCTCTTCTGTTTCGAGGATTCCGAGGCGGATATTAAGTTCGTTACCATCACCGGCAACACTTCCAAAACCCTCTACGCTGACAACGGTGACAAGGTGGTTACCATAGTAGGATGTACTTTCGGCAATAATACACCTGCAACAGATGCACCTGACGTTGAGGTGGATGATGAAGGTACTCTTATATTCCTCGATTCTACTCTTGGCGATACAACGTTCGAGGATGAGGATTACGTAAAGGTAGAATATTCCGGCGTTGCCGAAGGGGATGCTTCGATTAAAGTAACCCTGCTCTACAATGACGGCACTGAGGAAACTACATATTACCGCTTCTTCGAGTACGGCTGGAACCTCGCTATGGAGGCAGCTAAAACGAACAGCTATGATCGTATTGTCGTTGATCTTCTCGGCGATTGGAATACCGATACCAACGACTATGGAGCTCTCATAATTCCCGAAAACGCGAGAGTAACCCTCAATATGAACGGTCACACAATTGACAGATCTACGGGAAGTGGCTTGAACGGTGAGGTTCTGTACATCTCCACAAATGCCGACGTTATCATTAATGACGGTACCATCACGGGCGGTTACAGCACTGTCGGTGCAGGCGGTATCCATATTAAGGATAATGCAAGAGTAATTCTTAACGACGTAAACGTTGTGGGCAACTCATCTAACGGCTCCAACGGTGCGGCAATTGCTGTATACGACGGTGCTATCCTCGTTATGAACGGAGGCTGCATTTCTGATAGCGTTTTGAGCACTTTCGAATTTTTGTTTACACTCGTCGACGTCTATCCCTACGGTACACTTTACGTTGAGGATGCCACAGCAACTCTGAAGGGCGTGACCATAAACGGAAATCGCTCCACAGATTCGAACATTGAGGGTGTAGCGATCTATGCTAACAATAGCACGGTAACGCTGAATGATTGTGTTGTATCGAACAATGGCACAACCGACAACTACTACGACTATGCAGAATCTATTATTGGCGGCAAGGATTCCACCATTATCATCACCAACACCGATTTTACAGGAAATGGATCGATCAGCTCTACCTCGGATATCGACTACTCTCATCTGTTCTATCTTGAAGACAGTAGCCTGACGATAGACGGCGGTAAGATCACGGGCAACAAGGCTGACAAACTCTTCTATTTTGATGACTCCAAGGCTGACCTCAAGGGCGTTACCATTACAGAAAACGAGTCTGTTGTTTTCGACGTTGACAACAGCAGCGCAAAGGTTACTTTGGCAGAATGTGTTCTTGGCAATAACTCGCCCGTCAAGTATGACGATGACATTATCGTAGACACAAAGGGCACGTTGGTGTTGACCGATTGTGATCTTGGCGATACCACCTTTAAGGATAAGGGCATGGTAACGTTCTCCGATAAGGCGGTAGGCTCTATCTTCGGCGAAGGTTCGCTTGCGATGATCGTTTCATTTGTTGCACTGATTGCTTCGGCGGCGGCTATTGTTGTCAACGTATCTTCTAAAAAGAAGGCAGTTCCCGTGGCAACAAACGAAGCAGCAGATACTGAAACCGATGACGAAGAATAATTCAATACAAACACAAGGGGTGTGCGATTTCTCGCACACCCCTTTCAAAACTTTTTTAATTTCCTATTCATCTGTAACGCCTTAGTTGTTTTATGCAATTACTGAACCAATGCACAGAACTCGTCGATCTCTTTTTTAATGACCTCGAGTCCCTCGCACCAGAATTCCTTATTTGTGAGGTCGATGCCTGCAATTTTAGCACAGTCTTCTATATCCATCACTGCAGTTGCTCTGAGCATCTCCTTGTAGGTGTCAACAAAGGCCTTGCCTTCCTTCTCATACTTGGCGTACAGCCCTCTTGCAAACAGACCGCCGAAAGCGTAAGGGAAGTTGTAGAAGCTGAGTCCGCCGCTGTAGTAATGTCCCTTGCACAGCCACATATATTGGTGCATAAAGTTCTTGTCAAGGCCGTCACCGTATGCCTTTTTCTGTGCCTCGAGCATCAGAGAGGAGAGTCGGTCGGCTCCCATAAATTCCTCTGCACGGTTGTCGAACACACTCGCCTCAAAGGTAAATCTAGAGTAAATATCACAGATGATTTGACATGCATCCATAAGCTCGCTCTCAATCAGGGCAATCTTTTCATCCTTATCGACGGCTTCCTTGATTGCCGTTGACATTACAAGAACCTCGTTAAAGGTCGATGCCGTCTCGGCAACGGGCATAGAATAGTCCTGATTCAAAATCGAGTTTTTGAACACCTGACGGTCATGGAAGGAATGGCCGAGCTCGTGTGCAAGTGTTACCACGTCACTGAAAGAACCGTCAAAGTTTGTAAGCACGCGGCTCTGTTTTGCAGAGGGTACGCCACAGTCGAAGGCTCCTCCAACCTTGCCTTCTCTCGGGTAGAAATCGATCCAAGCATTATCAAATGCAGACTTAACCATTTCGTATAGTTCGACGTCAAATTTCTTGAAGATATTCAGCAGGTAGTTTCTCGCGTCCTCTGTCGAGTATTTCTTGTCATTCTTGCCCATAGGCGCGAAGAGGTCATACCAGGGAAGTGCGCCCTCATGACCGAGCGCTTTTGCCTTTGCCTTCAGATATTTTCTGAACACGGGCATATATTCTTCCATTGCC
>JAZORZ010000010.1:0-22305 GCA_045656885.1 Eubacteriales bacterium | reverse complement strand
TCGGGAGGAGCAAGCCCCTCCCCTACCAAGATACATACCGGCAACCGGTAGGGGAGTGCCTTGGTGCTCCCGCGAATAAACCTCGCCGCAAACGCGAACAATAAAAAAGATGCCCCACGGCATTGCCGTGGGGCGGGGGTAAATTTCAAAGTACTATATTAAACTCGAAACTCAATTGTTATTGCTTCGCGGGGGTGGTCAAAGACCATGCGGTTCCGTTGTAAGTAACAATGTTTTCGGGTTGAACGATTCCGTCAATGGCAATGATGGATCTTGCATCTGCGTTGCCCACAGGACCACCCGCACTAACGATGGAGATGTTGCTCATAACGGGAGCGGCGCCGCTAATGGATACGGTTTTTGTGTAACCGGAAAGTCTACCGACGATAGTACCAACCATACCGGTTTGGGTCTTTTCGGTTGCTTCCAATTCGCAGTTAGAAACAGTATTGGTTCCCTCGAAAACAATATTTTGAGTGGTGCTTGTGCCACAAGTGTGACCAACATATACTGCTACACCCTTCAATCCATTAACGGTGCAATCTACAGCCTCGGTGTCTTTGAAGGTAACGGTGGAGTTGCCGTTAAGCTGGCCTACGAATACAGCAGATGCCTTAACGTCTTTATTACCGAAATGGCAGTTTTGGAAAGTAACATTGTCAAAGAGGACGGTGGAGTTAACAACATAACCCAAGAATGCGCCACCATAGGATGCAACTTGTTGTTCTGCGTTGAAAGAGGACAGTGCGAAACCGGAATTGTTTACAACGCCGGAAATGGTATAGCCATTACCAAGCAGGGTAAAGTTGCAATCCTTGAGATTGAGGTTGAAAGCAGAACCCTTCAGATCGATATTGGAGCTAAGGCTGATAACGATATCTTTGCCATTTACGCAAGTAATGCCGGCAGCTACTTCAGTGTCGAAGTTTTCGAGTTCGTTCTCTCCATTGGTGAGAGCCTTGAAATCAGCTGCAAGTTGTGCAAATTCTTCTGCAGAGCCGATAGAGAAAGTAGCGGTGTCGCCGCTAATTACGGGAGCAGCATAATCCTTCTTTGCTACATCGCCGGAGAGGGAGAAGAGAGCATGACCAGTGATGTCAACACCCTTGGGGAAAAGAACGTTGTAGTTGCCATCTTTGTACTCAGTGTAAACAATTCTTCTCAGGTCTTGGTCGTAGAAGAAGTATCTGCCGGAAACGAGAGCAACGTACTTGTCGCCGTTAAAGCCGGCTTCTTTGAGGGCTGCAACTGCATCGTTGATGGTGATACCGTTCTTGAATGCATCTTCTGCAGAGAGAATGGTGTTCATTTGTCTTACTGCTTGAACGTCAGAAGACTCGTTTGCCTTCTTAATGAGATTGGTGAATGTGGGGATCAGCACTGCTGCAAGAATAGCGATTACAGCAATAACGATGACGAGCTCTACAATGGTAAAGCCTTTTCTGTTGCTTTTTTTCATTTTGAAATTTCTCCTTTTATGTTATTTTTAGCAACACAAAATTCCCCCTTGAGATGGAAGAAGTATCGTACTTTATTGTGAACAAATTGAAAACCTCTCAAAATCTTAAAAAAAGGGTGCAAAAGCTCATTTTTCCTCGCTTTTTTACAACGCTTCCTCCTTTTTTGACTAGAACGCTGACTGCGAATTTTTGATTTTTCTCTTTGCCGTTTTCTCTTGATTTTTTTGTCAAAATGTGCTATAATGAGCCAAAGACGAAAAAGAGAATGACCCTCGATTGACAGGGAAGGGGAACGAAAATGAAACTGATCCAAAATCAAAATTTTGATGCCGAGCGCGCGTTTTATGGTGTTGAGGGTGTTCGTGTGGAAAACTGCACCTTTGACGGCCCCGCCGACGGCGAGAGCGCATTTAAGGAGTGCCGCGACATCCATGTGGCTGATTGCTACTTTAATTTGCGCTATCCGTTCTGGCACGACGTGTGCGCGAAGATTGAAAACAGCGAAATGACCTCTCTTTGCCGCGCGGCTTTGTGGTACAGCGAAAATATCGAAATTACCGACTGCAAGCTCCACGGCACAAAGGCGTTGCGCGAGTGTGCGGACGTATCCATTCGCAATTGCGACATCATTTCTGCCGAGTTCGGCTGGATGGTTGACGAAATAGAAATGACGAACAGCTCCATGGTGGGCGAATATTTTATGATGCGTTCCAAGGGCTTGCGATTTGAGAATGTTCGTCTCACGGGCAAATATTCTTTCCAGTACATCGAGAACTCCTATTTTGAGGATTGCAATTTTGACACCAAGGATGCCTTTTGGCACGCCAAAAACGTGGTTCTGCGTAACTGCACCGTCAAAGGCGAGTACCTTGGCTGGTATTGCGAAAACGTGACATTTATCAACTGCACCATCATTGGCACGCAGCCGCTTTGCTATTGCAAGGGGCTCAAGCTCGTTGGTTGCAGAATGCTTGATGCCGACCTCTGTTTTGAGCGGAGCGAGGTTGAAGCGACCTTGACCACCCCTGTTATCAGCATCAAAAATCCGCGCGCGGGCATTATCACCGTTCCCGCCTGCAGCGAGCAGATTTGGGATGACCCCCTTGCCGCGGGCGTTGTAAAGGTGTTGTGTGAAAAATAAAAGGAGGACCGTTAAATGCTATTCTCTTGTGAGTTCAGATCCTTTGGGCGAAAGACCTGTCGCTTGCACGATTGGGTTGCCGCTCCCTATATGCGCCGCGACTTTACTTTAGATACGCTCCCCGAAAAAGCAGAGCTGACAATTTGTGCGCTCGGCTTTTATGAGCTGTACGTCAACGGCAAAAAGATTACAAAGGGGCATCTTTCCCCCTACATCGTCAACCCCGAGCAGGTACTTCCCTATGACACGTATGACGTGACCGATCTGCTCACCGTTGGCAAAAACGTGCTTGGGTTCCTTCTTGGCAACGGCATGCAAAACGCCTTTGGTGGCTTTATTTGGGATTTTGACAAGACCTCTTTTCTCTCCGCTCCCAAGCTTGCGTTTGCCCTTGAATTGATCAACGGAGACGAAAAAACGGTGATCGAGGCCGACGAAAACGTGATCTGTCACCCCTCTCCCGTTGTGTTTGACGATCTGCGCTACGGCGAAAAATACGACGCCAACCAAGAGGTTGCGGGCTGGAATTTGCCCGGCTGTGATCTTTCGGATTGGACACCTTCCATTCACCGCAGCTGCAACCGCGGTGAGAAGGTTCTTTGCGATGCACGCCCCATTATTGCCACGGGGGAATTGAGGGCGGTTTCCATCACTCCTGTTGATGGGGGATACCTCTATGACTTCGGTGTGAATATCGTCGGTCTTACCCGACTTGCTATCAAGGGAAAAGAGGGGCAACACGTCACCGTCGACCACAGCGAGATCACCGAGGACGGAAAAATCTCTTTTAAGAGCATTATGTTCGACCGTCCGCACTTGGCACACCTCAATCCTTACGTGCAGCGCACCGAGTACACCTGCCGTGGAAAGGGCGTTGAAGAATACACCCCTTACTTTACCTATTACGGCTTCCGTTACGCCTTTGTTACGGGGGTGGAAGAAGAACAAGCAACGCCCGATCTGCTCACCGCCGTGGTGATGAACACAGATCTTGGCGACAGAGGGGATTTTTCTTGCTCTGATGAAATTCTCAACAAGCTGCAAGAAATGACGCGCCGCTCGACGCTTGGTAACTTCCAGCACTTTCCCAACGATTGCCCTCACCGCGAGAAGAACGGTTGGACAGCCGATGCGGCTCTTTCTGCCGAGCAGACGCTGCTTAACTTTGAGCCCGAGGACAACTACCTGATGTGGGAAAGATGCATTGTAAACGCGATGAACGAGGCGGGCGCACTCCCCGGCATTGTGCCCACGGGCGGTTGGGGGTTCCATTGGGGCAACGGCCCCGCATGGGATAGCGTGCTCATTTACCTGCCGTATTTCTGCGCGGTCCTGCGCGACGATTTGCGCGTAGCCGAGGTGGCAAAGGCGGCAATGGTGCGCTATTTCCGTTATTTGACCACGCGCCGCGATGAACGAGGACTACTCGAAATCGGTCTTGGCGACTGGTGTCCGTCCTATCCCGAATACGAAACGCCCCTTGTGTTTACCGATAGCACAATCGCGTATGACCTCGCCATCAAGGCGGCTTATCTTTACGATCGCTTGGAAATGCCCGCAGAGGCCGAATTTTGCCGCAATTTTGCCCAAGAGATGCGTGCGGCTATTCGTGAGCATCTTTTGGAGGATGCCGCTACAATGCGCTTTATCAGCGGCCGTCAGTCGGTGCAATCGATGGCGATCTATTACGGTCTTTGCGACACCGAGGAAGAAAAAGAGAAGGCACTTGCCATTTTGCTAGACGAGATCCACAAAAAGGATGACCACATGGGTGTTGGCGTTCTTGGCGGACGTGTGATCTTCCGTGTGCTGTGCGATAACGGCTACGAGGATCTTGCCATCAAGATGATCACACGCCTCGATCCACCCTCTTACGGCGTGATGATTGCCGACGGACTGACCACGCTTGCAGAAAACGTGCGTGCTCCTTACGGCTCTTACAACCACCATTTCTGGGGGGATATTTCTGCTTTGTTCATCGAATATTTTGCAGGCATTCGTCCTAGTCCCGATCTGCAAAATGCCAACAATATCGATATACGTCCGGTATTTTCCACAACCATGACGCACGCAAAGGCATATTATAACGCGCCTTGCGGTCGCGTAGCGGTAGAATGGGAAAGAACAGGGAACAGTGTTGAACTTACCCTGACCTATCCCAAGGGTGCCAAGGGACTTGTAATTGCACCGCGCGGCTATACCGTAAACGGCGAAGCCAATGTGTGTGCCGAAAGCGGAAAATTTATTTTCCAAAAAGAATAAAAGGGAAAGCACCAATGCGCGCGCTTTGGTGCTTTTTCTTTTTATTAATTTTAATAAAAAGAATTGACAAACGTGCATCGCGAATGCTATAATAAAATATACCCTATCCAAAAAAAGGGAAGTTTTGCGGAAAGGAAAGAATCAAAATGAAAAGATTTCTTGCACTGTTTCTGACAATCATCATGCTCTTGGCAATGTTCGCCGCCTGCAAGCTCGACAACGGCACGCAGAACACGGAAACCACGCCTGAGGGTACCACACCCGAGGTAACCACTCCCGAGCAAACCACTCCTGAGGTGACCACTCCCGAGGTGACTACCACCGAAGAAGAAGTCCCCGACTTCGACGAGCCGGCCGCTCCCACCGCAAAAATGGCGGGCGAGATCGTTGCGGCTCTGAATCCCAAGGAGACCTTTTTGGCAACCTTTGAGTGTCAAGAGGCGATTTTTGAGAACGTAGAAAAGATCTACGATACCCTCAAAGCGTTTTGGAATGAGGGATACACGCGCCTTGCCGTTGATACGGTTGCAGGTGCTAAATTCGATATTTTCCTTTTGACCAAGG
Source organism: Eubacteriales bacterium (assembly GCA_045656885.1). Taxonomy (GTDB): domain Bacteria; phylum Bacillota; class Clostridia; order Oscillospirales; family CAG-272; genus UMGS1865. The sequence goes on along the minus strand of JAZORZ010000010.1, from coordinate 16,878 downwards.
GCGATGAGCTTGTAACCGTTTACTGGCTCTACGAACAAAAAGAAGTACGCATCACTTGGGAAACAACTACCGCAGGTGAGCTTTCTGCTTTGCAAAAGAATGCCACCACCGGCACCGGTACCGTAACCATGGTACAAATTGGTGTTGAAAGAGGCGAGGCAGTCGACAACCCGATGATCGGCTTGTGCTACGTCTTTAAGCTTGCAAACGGCAACGCGATCGTCATTGACGGTGGCTACTACTACGACGAGTGTGCTGCAAACGTTTACGGTGCATTGGCAAAGCTTGACGTTGCAAAGAACGAGAACGGTCAATACATCATCGAAACTTGGATCTTTACCCACGGTCACGGCGACCACAACGGCGTATTTAACAACTTCGCTCCCCTTTATGCCGATAAGGTTGACGTTCTCAATTTCCTTTATCAGCTTTCCGCAAATGAGGATATCGGGGCTGTTGGCGGCGGCAAGGCAGGCGAGGAAGCTTTCCACGAGCTTTGCAAGGCAACCTATCCCGAGGCAAACTTTATTAATCCCCACGTTGGTTTGAAGTACCACTTTAGCAACGTGACGATCGATATGCTCTACACCCCCGACGTGCATTGGGACACCGCAGATAACAAGATCACCTACTACAACGATAGCAGCTTGATCTTCAACGTTCTCGGCGGCGGCACGGGCTTCCTTTGCATGGGTGACGCAGGCGAAATTGCGGCAACCCGCAGCTGGCAGCTCTTTGAAGCGCGCGCTTATCAAAGCGGCATTCTGCAAATCGCGCACCACGGTATGAGCACAGGTCTTAACGGCGGTACCGCTTGGGATAACATTAAAAACATCTATATGGCAACCGGTGCTACCACGATCGCGTTCCCCTTGGGCACTCGCCTCGGCACAGATCTCGACAATAAAAACGGTCGTTGGGCTATCATTTTCTTAAACGCTTACAACAATCAACACGTATCCTACATCGTTAACAAGGGTGAGGCATATACCTCTACGGGATATTTCGGTCGAGAACTGTTCGACAAATTTATTATGGATAGAGAAAACGGAACCCACCTTGTAGAAGAAATGGGCTTCCACGATGTCAAATCTCTTTACGGCTACAACGGCATCAATATGATCGATAACGGTGACGGACTTACCACCTATATCTCCTGTGCCGACAAGACCGAAATGGCAACCGAATTCCTCTTCTCCAAGGGCAAGGTTACCGTAAAGAAGAACGAAGAGCTCGACGCTTGGCTCAAGCTGCCCGACTTCTATGCAAAAGACGTGATTGCCGCTCTTGATGCAAATGCAACCGTATTTGAGAGCACCTTTGGCACGCAAGAGGTCGTTCTCCAAAACGTGGCAAGCAAGGAGTCTGTCACAGCCGCACTGGAAACAATGGGCTTCCGCGCACTTGCAGTCACTCCCGTTGCAGGTGCAAAATTTGAAACCTTGGTCTATACCAATGATTTTGAGCTGGTAACCGTTTATTGGAAACCCGCCGAAAACGAAGCGCGCATCCTCTTTGAAAAGCTCGACGAAAACGTACTCGGTGCGCTTGTTCCCAACGAAACGACGGGAACGGGCGAATTGACCTTTGTTCAAATCGGTATTGAAAGAGTGAACGAAACCGACAACCCGATGATCGGCTTGTGCTATATTGTAAAGCTTTCCAACGGCCATGCCATTGTAATCGACGGTGGCTCTAACAACGCAAAATGTGCCGAAAACATTTATAAAACACTCTCTCGACTGAACGTTGCAAGAAACGAAAAGGATCAGTATATTATTGAAGCGTGGATCTTTACCCACGGCCACAGCGATCACAACGGTGTTTTGAACTCCTTTGGCGAAGCATACGTCGAAAAAGTTGACGTTCTCAATTTCATCTATCAAGTTCCTTCCAACGGCAAAATTTCCGCTGTTGGTGCAGGTGTTGCGGGTGAGGAAGCATTCTTTAACCTTTGCAAGGATCTTTACCCCAACGCAACCTACATCAATCCCAAAACAGGTTTGACATATCACTTTGGCAACGCAACCATCGATATGCTTTACACCCCCGACATTTTGTGGTCTCTTGACAAAAAGATTACCTACTACAACGATACCAGCTTGATCTTTGCTCTTCGCGGCGGCAACACCGGCTTCCTCTGCTTTGGTGACGCAGGCGAATTGGCGGCACAAACCTCTTGGAACCTCTTTGACGAGAGCGTATATAAGAGTGGTTTGCTCCAAATCACCCACCACGGCTTGACCACCCAAGACGGTGCAACCGGCAACGAGTGGAAATACGTTGGCAACATCTATGAGGCAACGGGCACCAACCTTGTTGTTCTTCCTATGGGTGAAACTAACCTCAACGACAACAGAAACGGCCGTTATTCCGTTTTGTTCCAATATCCGTACAGCGGATACCACATGAGCTTTGTTTCCAACAAGAGCGACACTCCCGCAGGGCCCTATTTCAACGCTAAGGTATTTGATGCATTTATTTCGGATATTGAAACCGGCACCAACCGTTTGGTGGAAGAATTCAACTACCGCAACGTAACCTCGCTTTACGGCTACAACGGCATCAATATGATCGATAACGGCGCGGGACGCATCACCTACATTTCCTCTCGCGAGAAGGAGCCCATGGTAACGGTATTTACCTTTGCCAACGGAGAGGTTGTGGTTGAGCGCAATGACGAGCTTTACGATTGGCTCGCAGAGCCCCTGCACCTGGATTCCTTTGAGAGCACCTTTGATTCCGATCTTGAGCTCTACGGAAACGTTTGGGATATCAACCTCTTTGTAGACCAATTCAAGGCAGACGGTTACACTCCTCTTGCAGTGGATATGATCGAGGGCGCAAAGTTCCAAACCATTATGCTCACCAAGGGCACCTCTCGCATCGTTCTGTATTGGTTCCCCGAATTGGGTGATATGCGTTTGATCCGCGATACCATCAAAGAGAGTGCCAACGATCCTCTTTCCCCCAACGAGGAAACGGGCAAGGGCGAGATCGTTTTGGTACAGCTTGGTGTTGACGTTCCCGTTTCCGGCAACGTTGCCAGCACCGAGAATAACCCCAACATCGGTCTTTGCTACATCTTTAAGCTTTCCAACGGCCGCGCAATGATCGTTGACGGCGGTTGGTACTACGATTCCAACGCAGATAACCTCTATCTCGCTCTCGAATCCCTTGACATTGCCAAGAACGAGAACGGCGAGTTTATTGTTGAAGCTTGGTTCTTTACCCACGGTCACGGCGACCACAACGGTATTACCAAAAACTATTTTGATAAATACAAGGATAAAACACAGGTAAACTACTTTGTATATCAAGTTCCTTCCAACAATCAGATCGCACCCACGGGTGCAGGTTATGCGGGCGAGGCGGCATTCCATGAGCTTTGCCTGACCGCTTGCCCCGAGGCAACCTACCTCATTCCTCACTCCGGTGTCAAGTATTACTTTGGCAATGCAACCGTAGAAATGCTCCACACCCCTGATATTCTTTGGTCTCCCGAAAAGCCGATTCCGGATTATAACGATACGGGTATCATCTTCAAGACCGGTGGCGGCGGCGTTAAGGGCTTCCTTTGCATGGGTGACTCCTGCGAATATCCCGCAGAGGCCGCGGTTAAGAACTATGATGTTCTTGCGTTTGACAGTGATATCGTACAAATCGCGCACCACGGCTTGAATACCCAAATTAACGAGGGCCACGAGTGGAAGAACCTGAAGGTGATCTACGAGGGCGCAACCGTAAAATACGCATTCCTGCCCATGGGCGTTGCAAAGCCGAACATCAGAAGCGGACGTTGGTCTGTTATCTGTGCTTGGGGTAACACGGGCAAGCAAGCATCCTTTGTAATCAATCCCGAGGATAAGTCGATGGGTGTTGACCAATCCGCTTGGAATGCATTTGTCAGCGGCATTCTCGACGGCTCTCTTGAGGGCAAGACGCTGCTTGGCTACAACGGCTATAACATCATCGATAACGGCCGCGGTGTAACGACCTACATTCATTGCAGCGAGACCGCGGTGATGATGACCATTATGACCTTTGCCGACGGCGAGGTAAGCGTAGACTTTAACGACGAATTTGACTTCTGGCTTTACATGTCTGCACAAATCAGATAAAAAACAACAACAAAAAAGGGCGCTGTCCAAACGGCCAGCCCCCACTTTAATTGCTTTAATATCTGTAGTCAAACCAATGGTCGGGGGAGAGGGTAAGGTCGGTTGCGTCCTCTACCTCGTATTTGCGTTCAAGCCAAAGAATGTTGCGGCTCTTTACGTCGTGAACCAGCTTTTTTGAGCCCTCAAGACCGGGGTGGAGCATCAATTTGAGATACTGCCATTGCAAAGCAGAGCGGCGGACGTTTTCTTTTCTGTCTTCATCTGCAAGCTCCTCTGCCTTTGCCCACCACTCGTCAAAGGTTGTTTCGTTTTCGGCATATTCCTCGCGCGTGATGGCGGTAAAGGGATTTTCGTAAATGTTCATGCAGCCATCGGCAGCCATTTCGGTGGTCTTGTCAATGTATTTGCGAAGATAAGTCCAACCCTCACCGTAGTATGCCTCAAGGAATTCATCCATGTGCGTGTAGTATTCCTCATCGGTCATGTAGGGGTTCCACATCAGCTTGGCAAGCAGGTAAGCGCGAACCTCACCAAACTCGCCCGAGATAGATTGGCTGTTGCCCTGCGGGAACATTCCGCGCACGTGGTTGTCTACGTAGAAGCGCATATTCTCGCGCAACGCACCAAAGTTTGCATAGGTGGGAACGTAGAACTTGAAGTTTGTGGTGTAATCCCAAATGTAGATGCGGTTGCAGATCTTACCCCATTCCACAAGGTCGCGCACAAGGGCTGGTGTTTTGGTCCAAACGCTCTTGTTGGGGCACTTGGTCAGGGGGTGCATAAAGCAGCAACGAATGGAGCACAAGCGAATGCAAACGTTGGGCAGGGGCTTTGTGATTTTGGGAGCGGCTTGGGTGTAGTTGTAAGCCAAGGTGTCAACCACTACGTGGGGATAATCTTCGGCAATGTCAGCCGCAATGGCATTGACAAAGCGGAGCATATTGCCCGAGGGGCTACCTTCCTCTGCATCGATCGCTTGGCACTTTTCGCACTTGCAATAGGTGTTGTTGTCGTTTTGCGAAACCGAAACGATATCGGTGTTGGGGTTGGCTTCAAGAGCGGCTCTGACGTTTTTGATGGCCTTACGCAGGTTTTCGGGGTCGCAAAGGCAGGGGTTTGCATCGCCCCATTTGCCGGTCTCGGTCAAAATGCCAAGGGTGTGCACAAACAAGCCGCCATAGCTCCATTTGCCACCGAATTTGCCGCTCATATCGGCATCGCAGTTGTTAATGCCTTGCTTGGTGCACCACTCGGCGCTGTGGCCAACGGCGTTCCAGTTGATCTGTCGGGATTCAAAAATGGGGGCAAAGTCAATGAGAATACCCTCGTCAAACGTGATGTCGCCTGCGGGGATCTTTTCAAGACGGGGCAGGAAGTAACGAACACCTGCGTATTGTTCTAAGAACTTATAAATGCTATAAAGAACCGCATGCTCGGTGCCGCCCGCAAAGGTCATACCGTCGGCGGTGGCGCTGACGCGGAAGCCGTCGTTGCGCGAGAGGGTGTTATCGTAGGTAATGGTGATGGGGTAGCCGCCATCGGTAACGGAAACGCCCTTCTTTTCCAAATACTTTTGCAATTCCTCCTTGGCATAAACCTCGGTTTCGGTGTTGCCTGTAAGGATAGAAACGTTTTTGAGAGTAATGCTCATTTGATTGCCTCCTTTAAGAGTGTGGGATGATTTATGATGCCTCCCCAAACCATTCCTCGGGGGGAGCATTGTATTGGTAGCTTTCGGCAAATAGGATCTCGTAATCCCAATAAATTTCGTAGAAAAGAGCGTATGCCTCGTCTTTTGTTGTGGGGTGAAGCATTTGTTGAATGTAACGCCATTGCAAGCGTGAGCGCCTTACAAAGGGGGCGCGGTCGCCCGCAAGCTCCTCGGCGGTTGTCCACCAAATCTCAAAATCGGCTTCGTTTGCAAGGTATTCTTCCTTTGAGATGATCTCATAAGGGTGATAATAAATCGTCATACAAACATCGTCTGCAAGCTCTGCGGTTTTATTGATATATTGACGAATGCCTTGCCAACCTGCACCGTAGTATGCTTCAAGGAACTCATCCATATGCTTATTGTATTCTTCCTCCGACATATAAGGGTCCCACATTAGCTGTGCCAAAAGATAGGTACGCAATTCGGCAAATTCTCCCGAAACGGATTGGTAATTTCCTTGTGGAAACATACCGCGCACATGGTTTTCGGCGTAGTAGCGAATATTCTCCCGCAACGTTCCAAAGTTAGGAAAGATAGGGACGTAGTAGCGGTAGTTTGTGGTGTAATCCCAAAGATAGATACGGTCGCAAATTTTGCTCCACGCCTTGAAATCCTGGCGGAAAGAGATGTTGCTATCGTAGTTGCATGTGTCCAAAGGGTGGGTGAAGCATCGGTGAATGGGGCAAACGCGCACACAGACGTTGTGGCGCGGAACAGTTTTATAGGGGACTGACTGTGTATATTTGTAGGCAAGAGTATCGATAACAAGATGGGGATAGTCCTTCTCCAAATCGGCGGCAACAGCGTTTACAAAGCGGAGCATCAGACCTGCAGGACTGCCCTCCTCGGCATCCACTGCGGCACATTTGGCGCAGGTACAGTATTCAACGTTATCGTTTTGGGAAATGGATATAATATTAATAGAGGGGTCTTCGGCCAAGAGAGTGCGCACATTGGCAATAACTGTTGCCAAAATTTGCGGATCGGAGAGGCAGGGATTGGGAGACATACTGTTTCCTGTTTCGCTCAACCACCCAATGGTGTGAACAAACATATCCCCATAATTCCAAGTACTTCCCATTTGAGGTGTGATATGGGGATTGCCGTTCATGCCCACCTTCACGTTCCAGAGTGCAGCATCTTCCTGTTCGGCAAAAAACCAGTTGGAGTAACGGTATTCAAACGTAGGGGAGTAGGAAAGCAAGCTTCCGTCTCGAAGAACGATATCTCCCTCGGGGATTTTTTCAAGCCCCGGGGTAAAGTAGCGTACACCGGCAAATTTCTCTAAAAAGCGGTAAACGCCATAAAGAACGCCGCTCTCGCCGCCACCGCGAACGGTCAAAGATGCCTCCTCGCCAAAGAGTGTAGCATCAATGAGAAAACTATCATTTTCAAGCGTGGGATCGGTGAAAAGGAAGATAGGAAATGCGTCGGCGACGACCTGCACCCCTTTTTTTCTCAAATAAGATGTGAGCTCACGTCCTGCAAATTTTTCAACTTCACTTTCACCCGTAATAACCGTAGCGCGCTTCAATACGCCGTCCGAGGTAATACTTCCGTCACTTGCGGGTGGGGGGACGATCTCGCCGCTATCGGGGGTCGTGATCTCGGGAGTGGTATTTTCAAGGGTTGTATTCTCGGGAGATGTTGCCGTGGGAGTGGTTTGCTCCGAGGGGACGGAGTTGCATCCCGTTAGAATGCAAGGGGCGAGAAGGGCTGCGACCAGCAGGAATATCAATAGCTTTTGCACAGAATTTTCTCCTTTCAAAAAGTGGAAATAACTTTCCACAACGATACTTTTATTATAACAATAAAAGCACGTGGAGTCAATAATCCGTTAGTTGATTGCTTTTTAAGCGATGGCTGATGGGATTTTGTTACGGATTCATAGGATCTTCTCCGTCCTGCGGTCCGCCACCGGTTTCTCCGCCAACGGGATAGAGATTTGTAAACATTTCATTGAGCGGCTTGTTGTTTTTGTCGCTTTCCGCCCAGCGGATATTGTAGCTTTTTACGTCTGCAACGAATTGTGCACAGGCCTCGTCATCGGGGTGGAGGAGCAGTTGAATGTATCTCCATTGCAAACGGGAGCGCTTTACATATTCCAAACGGTTGCCTGCAAGCTCCTCGGCGGTGTTCCACCAAGCTTCAATTTGCTCCTCGTATGCGAGGTATTCTTCTTCGGTAATGGAGTTCAGGGGAGCTTCATAAATATTGATGCAGCTGTTTTCGTTTCCTGCAAGCTCGGTGGTCAGGTCGATGAATGCGCGAATGCCTTGCCACCCCTCACCGTAGTAGGCCTCAAGGAATTCGTCCATGTGGGTGTAGTATTCTTCTTCACTCATATAAGGGTTCCACATCAGCTTGGCAAGCAGATAAGCGCGCAATTCGCCAAATTCACCCGATACAGAATGGCTGTTGCCCTGCGGGAACATACCGCGCACGCCGTTTTCGTGGTAGAAGCGCATATTCTCGCGAATTGAACCAAAGTTAGAGAAGGGAGCGATGTAGTAAGCAAAGTTGGTGGTGTAATCCCAAACGTAAATGCGGTCGCAGATCTTGCCCCATTCCAAAAAGTCGGGCAAAAATTCGCGCGTTTTGCTCCACGTATCGCCGTTGGGGCCGGGGGCATCGGGGCACTCGGTCATGGGGTGCATAAAGCAGACGCGAATGGAGCAAACGCGAATGCAAACGTTCTCACGCGGAACAATGCCTCGGGGCGGTGTTTGCGTATAGTTATAAGCCAGTGTATCAATAATGAGGTCGGGGTAATCTTTTTCTAACTCCTCGGCAACTCTGTTTACAAATTCAAGCAGATTGCCTGCGGTGCCGCCCTCCTCAATGTTGTTGGCATCACGGGTGTATTTGGCATAAGAAGCCATGCAAGCATCGCATTCGCAATAGTCGTTGTTATCGTTTTGCGAAACAGAAACGATATCAACGTTGGGCTCTTTTTCCAAAATTTTGCGCAGGTTTTTAATCACCTTTTGATAGTTTTCCTCACTTGTCAGGCAGGGGTTGGGGTTATCACCGGGAGTTCTGTCACTGGTATCTTCGGTCAGTGCACCAAGAGTGTGAACGAACAATCCACTGCCGTAGGTTTGCTTATAGCCGTATTTCTCCCAGTTTACGCCATCGTGACCGTTGACGCCATTTTTAACGCCCCAATCAGCGCTGTCCTTGGAGCAATTCCAAGCCAAACGACGTGCTTCAAAATAAGGGGTGTATGCCAAAAGGTTGCCATCGCGGAGCACGATGTCGCCCTCGGGAATTTTTTCAAGGTTAGGCATAAAGTAACGCACGCCTGCGTATTGCTCCAAAAACTTGTAAACGCCGTAGAGAACGCCGCGACCGTTGCCGCCGCGAATGGTCATGCATCTTTCGTCGCCGTGCAGGGTAACATCTACCAAAAAGCTATCCTTGTCAAGCGTTACGTCGTGGAAGATAATGATGGGAAAGCCGTCCTCAGCAATTTTAACGCCTTTTTGTGTCAGGTAGTCTGCAATCTCCTCGCCGGCATAAACCTCATTTTGGCTCTCGCCCGTAATGATAGCGGCGCATTTGAGAACACCTGCGTCGGTGATGCTTTCGGGGTTATACGGGGGCACAACAATGCCCACGTCCTCGGGGGTGGTGGTTGATTCAGGAGTCGTTACCGAGGGTGTCGTTTCTTTGGGCGGATTTGTGTTGCATGCCGTCAAGAGACAGGGCAACACGAGTGCCGCAACCAATAAAAGCATAAGAAGTTTTTTCATAAAACAGAGCTCCTTTGAACAAAAAATTACATATTAAATATATCATACCAAAAACGCGGTATAAAAGCAATAGCAAACGATATTTGTTTACAAAATAATCAAAAAAAATTCCCACGGCATTGCCGTGGGAATTTGCTATTTATTCTTGGGGTTCATCGGGCTTGGATTGAAGGTTGGGGTAAAGATCCTTGAAGTGTTTCGTTTGATAGATCGGAATGTTATTGTCTTTACCCTCTGCCCATCTGATGCCCATTTCTTCAATTTCAGCCGCGAATGCAAGAGCGGCTTCATCGTTGGGATGGAGCAGAATTTGAATGCCGCGCCATTGCATAGAGGAGCGGTGTACGTATTCATATCTGTCTCCCGCAATTGCCTCTGCCTTTTCCCAAAGGTTGCCAAGGAAGAACTCGTTGTCGAGATATTCTTGCTTAGAGATGGATTGAAGGGGCTCTTCGTAAATATTGATGCAGCTTTCGGCGTTTGCAACAAGCTGGGTGGTCTTATCGATGAACTGACGAATGTAGACCCAGCCCGCACCGTAATACGCTGCGAGAAACTCGTTCATGTGTCTGTCGTATTCCTCTTGGGACATATAGGGGTTCCACATCAGCTTTGCGAGAAGGTAAGCGCGAAGCTCGCCAAACTCACCGGAGATGGATTGGCTGTTGCCCTGCGGGAACATGCCGCGCACGCCGTTCTCGTGATAGAATTTCATATTTTCACGAATTGCGCCAAAGTTGGAGAAGGGAGTGATGTAGTAACGGAAGTTGGTGGTGTAATCCCAAACGTAAATACGGTCACAGATCTTGCCCCAGTTGAGAAAATCGTTGCGGAACAAAGCGGTTCTCGTCCACTGATCGCCGTTGGGACCTCTGTGCTCGGGGCAAACGGTCATGGGGTGCATAAAGCATACGCGAATAGAGCATACGCGAATGCAAACGTTGTCACGGGGAACGATGTTCTTGGGGGCCGCTTGGGTGTAGTTGTAAGCGAGGGTATCGATAACGAGGTTGGGGTATTCGTCCTCCAGCTCCTCGGCAATGGCGTTTACAAAGGCGAGCAGATTACCTGCAGCGCCGCCCTTTTCGGCACAATTCTTAACGTAATCAACATGGTTAACATCGCCCGTGTGATATGTGTAATATGCGTAAGATGCCTTGCAATAATCGCATTCGCAATAGTCGTTGTTATCGTTTTGCGAAACCGAAGCGATGTTCATTGTGGGGTCTTTCTCAAGAGCCGCACGCAGATTTTTGAGCACCTTTTCGTAGTTTTCCTGACCAACGGGAGAATCCAAGGAGAGGCAGGGGTTGGGGTTATCACCGGGGGTTTCATCACTGGTATCTTCGGTCAGAGCGCCAAGCGTGTGAACGAACAAGCCGCTGCCGTAGGTTTGCAATCCGCCGTATTTTGCATCGGTGGAACCGTCGTGGCCGTTAACACCTTGCTTGGCGCACCAATCTGCCTCTGCTCTAACGCAGTTCCAGTTGAGGCGGCGGGACTCAAAGTAAGGGGTGTATTCGAGAAGGAGACCTTCCTTCAAGGTGAGGTCGGTGGTGGGGACGGTTTCAAGATCGGGGGTAAAGTAGCGAACCCCGCCAAGCTCCTCGAGGAACTTGTAAACGCCGTAAAGCACGCCGCGCTCGCTGCCGCCCGCAATGGTCATACCTGCGTCATCACCCGAAAGGGTTGCGTTGATCTTAAATGCCTCCTTACCAAGGGTGGGATCGACAGTAAGAGTAATGGGGAATGCGCCTTCCTTTACCTCAATCTTTTTCATACCGAGGTACTTTGCAAGCTCTGCAGCGGCATACAGCTCACTCTCGGTTGTGCCGAGAGCAATAATGTCTGCGCGCTTGAGCACGTTATCGGCGGTGAGGTCGGGACCATCATAGGGAACATCAACCGGCGGTTGCTCCGGAGGGGTGGTTTGCTCGGGAGTCGTATTTTCGGTGGTGGTTGCCGTGGGAGTCGTTTCTTTGGGGGTATCGGTGTTACAGCTTGCAAGCAAGGTGGGCAACAAAATTGCCGCGGCAAGCAAAACAACTAACAGTTTTTTCATAATATTTCTCCTTACGTCGTATAAAACGGAATTTTATTTGCCGTATTTCCAGAAGCAGGGGCTCTTGGAAAGATCCGATTCGGGCTGCACGTTAAATTGGCCTTCCTTCCAAACAACGCCTGCCGCTTTTGCATCGTCAATCAGCTTTTGTGCTTCGGTTGCGTCGGGGTGCAGGTAAAGCTTGGTCAAGCGCCATTGCATCATCGAGCGTTCTACAAACTCGCGGCGGTCGCCTGCAAGCGAGAGGGCGGTGTTCCACCACTCCTCAAAGAGGGTTTCGTGCTCGAGATATTCCTCGCGTGTGATGACCGTGAGGGGATGGTCGTAAATGCCTTGACCGCATACAGCATTGCCAACGCTTTCGTCGGCTTTGTTGATTCTAAAGCCGCCGTTTGCGGCAAGCTCGGTGGTCTTGTCAATAAATTTGCGAATGTACTTCCAACCCGCGCCGTAGTAGCCCTCGAGGAACTCGTCCATGTGGGTATAGTAGGTCTCCTCGCTCATGTAGGGGTCCCACATCAGCTTTGCAAGAAGGTAAGCGCGCAGCTCACCAAACTCACCCGAAGCGCCTTGGCCGTTGCCCTGCGGGAACATAGAGACTACGTTGTTCTCGGCAAAGAATCTCATGTTCTTGTGCAGCACACCAAAGTTTGCAAAGGTGGAAATGTAATAATGGAAGTTTGTGGTGTAGTCCCAAATATGGAGCTTATCGCAGATCTTGCTCCAGCCGACGATATCGTTGTAGAACTTTTGGCTGCGCGGACAGTCCTTGTTGTCAAGGGGATGTGTAAAGCAGCAGTTGATGGAGCAAAGACGAATGCAAACGTTGTGACGGGGTTTTGTGATCTTGGGTGTCTTTTGGGTGTACTTATAGGCAAGTGTATCTACGGTTACGTGGGGGTAATCCTTTTCAATATTCTCGGCAACCGCGTTAACGAGGCGAAGGAACGGCCCTGCGGGGCTGCCCTCTTCTTCTTCGAGCTTGCGGCAGTTGGGGCATTGGCAATGACCCTCAAAGTCGTTTTGCGAAACAGACACAATGTTGATAGCAGGGTTTTCCTCAAGTGCTTTGCGCACGTTCTTAATCACCTTGGCAAGCACTTCGGGGTCGGTTACGCAGGGGTTGGTGCCGTAAGCGGGGTGGGGGTAGGTGGTTTCGGCAAGGAGATTGATGGTGTGCACAAACAACCTGCCATAGTTGAGGCGGTGACCGCCCATTTGCTCGGTCAAATTCGCATCGCAGTTGTTAATGCCTTGCTTTACGCACCAATCGGCACTTTTTTGAATGCTGTGCCAAGTCAAGCGGCGCGCTTTCATAGGGGGATTGTGTTCCAAAACAAGACCCTCGGGAATGACGATATCACCCTTGGGGCAGGTTTCTAACGTGGGAGTGAAGAAGCGGATACCTGCATATTTTTCGAGGAAATTGTAAACGCCGTAAATAACGCCGTTTGCATCTCCCTTAATGGTCATGCCTGTATCGGATGCCTCGATTTTATAACTGTCCTGCGCTAATGAGGGATCAACAACGATTGCAATCGGGTAACCGCCCTCTATGGCGGTGACATCTTTCTTTTGCAAATATTTTTGCAATTCCTCGGCGGCAAAAAGAGCGGTGGACTCGTTGCTTGATGTGATATGAACGGTTGTCAGTGTTGTTTTCATAGCTTTTTTCTTCTTTGCCTTGTCAGTTTTGTTGAATTGTGATTATTTACCGTACTTCCAATAGTAGGGGCTCAAAGAAAGATCGGAGCTTGCCTGTACGTTGGGGTTGCCTTCCTTCCAAACAACACCAAGAGCTTTTGCCTCTGCAATAAATGCGGCAGCTTCGGTTGCGTTGGGGTGCAGGTAAAGCTTTGCCAAACGCCATTGCAAAGCAGAGCGGTGGACGTGTTCTTTTTGTTCTCCCACTGCCATCTCTTCTGCTATTTTCCAGCAGTCGTCAAAGCGCATCTCGTAGTTCAAATATTCTTGTTTTGTAATAACGGTGAGAGGGTGATCGTAAATGCCCTGACCGCAAACTGCGTTTGTGGGGTTCTCATTGCCGTCCAGCTTATAGCCGCCGTTTGCGGCAAGTCTGGAGGTAATGTCGATGTATTCGCGAACGGAGGCCCAGCCCGCACCATAGTAGGCCTCGAGAAACTCGTTCATGTGTCTGTTGTATTCTTCCTCACTCATGTAGGGGTTCCACATCAGCTGTGCCAACAGGTAGGAGCGAAGCTCGCCGAACTCACCCGACCAGCCCTGGCTGTTGCCCTGCGGGAACATGGAAACAACGTTGTTTTCTGCAAAGAATCTCATGTTTTCGCGAATGGTGAACAGGTTTGCAAAAGTGGAGATGTAGTAGTGGAAGTTTGTGGTGTAGTCCCAAACGTGAATGTTGTCACAAATCTTACCCCATGCGACGATGTCACTGCGGAATGCTTTGCACTTGGGGCAGTTGGGGGTGTTGATCGGGTGGGTAAAGCAGCAGTTGATGGAGCACAAGCGAACGCAAACGTTGTGACGGGGCTGTACCTTGGTGGGGGCTGCTTGGGTGTTCTTGTATGCCAAAGTATCGATGGTAAGGTTCGGATAATCGGCTTCGAGCTCCTCTGCAACCTTGTTTACAAAGGTGATCCAAACGCCGGAATAGTTATTGCCGTTTTCCTCTGCGATCTTTGCGCAGTTGGGGCAGTAGCAGGATTGCTCGTAGTCGGCTTGCGAAACCGAAACGATATTGATGGCAGGATTTTTTTCAAGCTCCTTACGAATGTTCGCAATAACCATAGCAAAGATCTCGGGGTCGGTCAGGCAGGGGTTGGTTGCGTACGTGGGGTAGGGGTAGGTAGTGTTTGTCAAAGGAGCAATGGTGTGAACGAAGAAGGGGCCGTAATTCAAGCTGGGGCCGCCGTGCATTGCATCAAGTGTCGTATCACAACCGCTGATGCCGTTTTTTACGCACCATTCCGCATCTCTGCCGGTGTAATACCAGGTCAAGCGGCGAGCGGTCGACATAACGGGAGCATAATCCATTACAACGCCCTCGGGGATAACAACGTCACCGGGAGTGAAGGTTTCAAGCTCGGGGGTAAAGTAACGGAAGCCGGCATATTTTTCAAGGAAGCGGTAAACGGCGTAAAGAACACCGCGCTCGTTGCTTCCCTTAAAGGTCATACCTTTGTTTTCCTCGAAGGATGCCTCAATCAAAAAGCCGTCCTCCTCCAGGGTGGGGTCGATGGAGATCGAGATCGGGAAACCGTCCTCTGCAACCGTAACGTTTTGCTTGCTCAAATAAGCCATCAGCTCAGCGCCGGCAAAAATCTCGCTTTGCGTGTCGCCGGTTACAACCTTAATGGTGGAAAGCTTCATTGTTTTCACCTCGGGTGTAACGGGAGGTTGGGGGGCGGGAGTCGTTTCCGGCGGAGTTGTGTTTTGTTCGGGAGTTGTTTCCTCGGGCTTTTTGGGGGAATTGCAAGCCGTCAGAAGACAAGGGAGCAGCAGTGCTGCAACAAGCACCAAAATCAACAGTTTTTTCATCGTTTTTCTCCTTTTCGTCCGTTTCAAGGATGGTTAGGAATATATAAATATATTCCTTCACTCTAATCATATCAAAAAAAGCAAAAAAATGCAATAGAGTTTGTTATTTGTTTACAAATAAAGGCAACAAAAAAGCGCAAGCGGCATTTTTGCCGCTT
Source organism: Eubacteriales bacterium (assembly GCA_045656885.1). Lineage (GTDB taxonomy): Bacteria > Bacillota > Clostridia > Oscillospirales > CAG-272 > UMGS1865. Next base: position 1,549 of record JAZORZ010000010.1, on the reverse strand, counting down.
GCGCAAAGCTTTTTGTTCTTAAGATTTGTAGACCCACTCGGTGGGAGCCAAGTTGAGGTTGGATTGTGCAGTATCAACGTTCCATTGCTTGTCTCTCCAACCGACACGGGGATTACTTGCGGCATCGGTGATCAATGCCTGTGCCTCCTCGGCGTTGGGGTGCAGGCAGAGCTTGACGTAACGCCATTGATAGCGAGCGCGTTTTACAAAATCGATTCTATCGCCCGCAAGCTCCTCGGCCTTGTTCCACCACTCGTCAAAGGTAGCTTCGTTTTCAAGATATTCTTCCTCTGTAATGGCATCAAAGGGAGAGCCGTCACGAAGCTGATGACCGTCGGCTGCAAGCAGGATGGTCTTGTCGATGAATTTGCGAATGTACGTCCAGCCCTCTCCGTAATAATCTTCAAGGAAGGAATCCATATAGGCGTAGTATTCTTCCTCGCTCATCAAGGGGTTTTGCAGGAGTTGGGAGATCAGGTAAACGCGCAGCTCACCAAACTCGCCCGTGGGGCAAATGATGTTGCCGTTGCAAACAATGTTGTCAACACCGCACTCGGCAAAGAAACGCATATTCTCACGGAGAGAACCGAGGTTTGCAAACACGGGAATGAAATCCTTGGTTGCGGTAATGCAGTAATCGATAGAGATATTTGCACCGACCGTGCCCCAAGAGCGCATACTGTCGGCAAATGCTACGGCATCGGGACAGCTTGTGTCGGTTACAGGGTGAGAGATATGGCATTTATCCATATTGAAACGGATCGAAATATTGTCTGCCGGCTTTGTGATAGCAGGTGCTTGCTTGAGATACGCGCGAATGACGATCTCATATTTGAGGTTGGGGAAATCCTTGGAGATGATAGCGGTCAGCTCGTTGAGGAAGCGGATATAGATACCCGCGGGGCTGCCCTCTTCCTCGTGAATTGCCGTGCAATTTTCACACGTGCAGTAAAGATCGTATTCGGTTGCGGGTGCAAAGCTCAGTGTATCAACGTTCGATACGGCGCGCAGATAATTTCCAACAATGCCTGCTGCTTTGGTAAGGGTTTCGGGGTTGGAGAGGCAGGGTTGAACAGAGCCGGTGCCTGCAATGGTGTTCAGGTTAATGGTTTTTGTGGAGCCGAGGTCATGTACGTTGCCGCCGTCCTTTTCGGCAAACTTTTCAATGGGATACCAAGGGTTGCGAACAATGTTGAATGCGGGCTCATACACACCGAGAACACCGCCGCCGATCATCACGTCGCCCTCGTCTACCACAATGGTATCGGCAGAATAGAAGTGAACGCCGAGATACTTTTCCGCAAAGCTGTAAAAGGCATAGGCAAGACCGCGCGCGTTGTTACCAACAATGGTAACGCCGTTCTCATCGGCGGTAATTCTGTAACCGTCCTTTTTAGCAAGACGTGTATCGATTTTGACGTCAATACCGAATCCGTCATCCGAGAGAGTGACATTCTTTTGCGTAAAGTACCAGCGCAGCTCGGTGGCTACGTAGTTTTCGATAGCACTCTCACCGCAAGTGATCTTTACACTTGTAATCTTTTGAGGG